>DOEZ01000428.1:0-10464 GCA_003532715.1 Planctomycetaceae bacterium | reverse complement strand
CTCGCTGGCGCTTCGGGTTGGTGTGAATTGGCACGGACGGCTTGTGCGTCCTTGGTCTTGCTTCCGGCTGTTGAGCGGAATCGATCGAGTGGATGCTCGTGCCTGTCCGCCGATGATCCTCGCGACCTGACACAATCCCCCCCGGGTCGGCGTTTCTCCGTGTCGTCGCTGGCAAGGCGGTCGCCGATCTGTTATGCTTGGTGTGTCCGCCGCGCGTGCCACGTAGCGTAGCCGCCGCGGCTGCGAGAAGTAACGTGTCTGCCGAGTTGCGTGCCGACGGACGGTGGAATCGGTTTCATTCTTCTTTGCGTGAATTGAGGACCTCGATCATGTTGCGAACAACGGCTTTCCTGGCGATTCTGGGTATTGGGTGTTTCGTTCTCACGGGTTTCGCGACGGCCGCGGAAAAGGCCCCGGCCGCTCAGGAGGCGACACCCCAGAGCGACGCGGCCAAGGCCGCAGACATGGAGTGGTGGCGCGACGCTCGGTTCGGCATGTTCATCCACTGGGGCGTTTACTCGGTGCCGGCAGGCACGTACCAGGGCAAGAAGATCCCCTGGATTGGCGAGTGGATCATGCTCCGAGGTAAGATTCCGGTAGGTGAATACAAAAAATACGCCAAGGACTTCAACCCCGTGAAATACGACGCCGACGCCTGGGTCCGTCTGGCCAAGGAGGCGGGCATGAAGTACATCGTCATTACGTCGAAGCATCACGACGGCTTCGCGCTATACGACTCGAAAGTGACCGATTGGGACGTGGTCGACGCCACGCCCTACGGCAAGGATCTGCTGCGTCCGCTCGAAGAGGCGTGTAAGAAGCACGGCATGAAGTTGGGGTTCTACTACTCGCAGGCCCAGGACTGGACGCACCCCGGCGGCGCGAAGTCGGGATATGAAGAAGGCACCGGCTGGGACAAGGCCCACGACGGCGATTTCGACGAGTATCTCGACAAGATTGCCATCCCGCAGGTCCGCGAGATTCTCGGCGGCTACGACATCGACGTACTCTGGTGGGATACGCCGCGCTGGATGAACAAGGAGCGAGCCGACCGCCTGTTGCCGCTTCTCGATCTTCGTCCCGGCATTGTTTGGAACAACCGCCTGGGCGGCGACTACAAGGGCTGTTTCACGACGCCCGAGCAGCGCATTCCCGACACGGGGCTCGACTACGATTGGGAAACCTGCATGACGCTGAATCAGACATGGGGCTACAAAAGCTTCGACCATGCGTGGAAGACGCCCGAAACGTTGATTCGCAACCTTGTCGACATCGCCAGCAAGGGAGGCAATTTTCTTCTGAACGTCGGGCCGACGAAGGAAGGCGAGATTCCCTCGCCGAGCATCAAGAGCCTGAAGGAAATCGGCGCTTGGATGAAGGTCAACGGCGAATCCATTTACGGCACGACGGCCAGCCCGTTCGAAAAGCCCCAGTGGGGCCGCTACACGAAGAAGCCGGGAATCCTCTATGCTCACGTTTTCGAGTGGCCGGCGATCGGCACGCTCGAAATTCCGCTTAAGGACGTGACGATCAAGAGCGTGCGGCTGCTGACCACCGACGGGCCCGTCGCCCTGAAGTACGAGCAAAACAAAGACCGGTTGAAGGTCCACGTCACCGAGAAATGCCCCGATCCGATCCCATCGGTTGTGGTGATCGAGTACGCGGACGCGGCACAATAACGCCGGGGCGCCATCGACGGCTTGCCTGTCCCTGTCGGTGCCATGGATGGCTTGTCCATCCTTGAGTGCGCGGTACTTCCGACACAGAGACTCCTTCGCGTCTCTGTGCCCTTGCGTCGTTGCGTTGAAAAAAACCGCGTCGCAGTATCGACAATGAAGCCGACTGACGTGGCTGCCGATGGCGAAATACTGAGTCGCATCAGAGCGGGTTAGTCCGGCGGGAAGACGCCGGGATGGATCGAGCCTTTTATCGCATTTCTTGGGGGTTTTCGATGCACTCGACGATCATTGTTCTGACCCTTCTGTTCGGCCTGACCGTCGTTCAGGTCCTCTTATGGGCCATTTTTCTGCGTATTGGCCTCCGGTGGGCGGGGGTTGCCGACGTGAGGACGCGCCGCATTGTTGCGGCAACGGGGATTGTCGTTGCCGTGGAAGGTGGCCTTTATGGTCTTCTTCGACTCCTCCAGCCCCCGTCGACCGGAATCGCGGTCTTCCTTGGCCTTCTGGAGATCGTTGCCGTCGTATTGGTTCCGTGCCTCGTAGTCGCGCAAATCTTCAAGGTGCGATTTCTCGTGGCGTTCCGAGGATGGCTTCCAACCCTTATTCCATCGATTGGGATGATCGTGGTCGTTCTTCTCGTGGTGTTGCCGTTTGTCTGTGAAGTGTTCGTCGTTTCGTCGAACGCGATGGCGCCGACCTTGCTCGGCACGCATGCGCGAAGCACATGCCCGGCCTGCGGTCGATCTCGTTTCTGCTCGCCCGTCGAGCAACCGTATGGTTTTTCGCATTCGCGGCCACGTGACTTGGCTGATCCGATCGGGATGATCTGCGAGAACTTTCACGTCACCGAAGCCGCTGCCGTGGATAAGAAGGTCTTTCCACCGGACCGATTCGTCGTTGCCAAATTCGTCGAGCCAAGGCGGTGGGATATGGTCGTATTCCGATATCCCGAGGATCCGTCGGCGGTGTTCGTAATGCGACTCGTGGGGTTGCCCGGTGAGACGATCCACATCGAAGATGGCGCCGTGTGGGCCAACGGCAAGCGGCTGGAACTGCCCACTTCACTCAACGGTCTTGAGTACCTCTCCGAGCTTCCCGAACTGCGAGGCTGGCGCGACGAGTTGTGGGGTTCGAAGGATCGTCCGGCCGTTCTCGGCGACGATGAGTACTTCGTGCTGGGCGACTGGTCGCTCAAATCGATGGACTCTCGACTGTGGGAGGATGGAGCCCCTGGACATAGTCCATTTGCCGTCCCCAAGTCCTATCTGCGCGGGGTCGTCATCTGCCGATATTGGCCGCCTCAACGATGGCGAGTGTTTCGTTGAGCGTCTGGCTTTTTTAACGCAAGGACGCCACAACGCCAAGACGGAAGGTATGGTTTGGGCGACGACCTTGCGTTCCCGGCGCTCAGCTTGCACGTTGCTTCTCGCTTGCCCATCATCGAGGGTGCCATGGACGGCTTGTCCGTCCTTGCGTGAGCGGTTCCTTGACACAAAGACTCCATCGCGTCTTCGTGCCCTTGCGTCCTTGCGTTGAAAACAGAACCTCGCCGCCCGATCGCCAACGAGCCCCCCTGCCCTGCCCTACCGCGTTCGTTTCTGGGCCTTGATTTCGATGTTATCGACCCAAAGTTCGCCGACCGCGCCGAACAGGCCGATTCGGATGATGGCTTCCCGGGCTTGGATTGGCACTTCGAGCAACGTGATCTCGTTGCGCCAGTCGAACGTGCCGCGCCACGGGCCGAGGTATCGTTCGCCCAGCATGACGCGCTTGTCGTCGTAGAACATGACGGCCAGTACCGGTTGTTGGGTCATGTCTTGGCCCGGCCGAATGTCCTTGCCGCGGATGCTCAGGGAGACCTGGAGGGCTCCCACCTCGCGGCCATCGAGTCCGAAGCCTTGCAACGCCTGCGAGGCCCGACCTCGCTCCTCGTTGAAGAAACGCGCGTAGTGGTTCCCCTCGCGAGCTTCGAGCGGCGATTCGACCAATTCAATCTGGCGCTGGTGGTGCCAGCCGGCGGGTTGTTTGGGCGACGGCTTGGATTCGGCGCGGTCCTTGGCCGAAGCGTCGCCCTCGGGCGTCGTTTCGATCGATTCCTCGAAATCGCCGTTGACGACCTTCGGATTGGCCGGATCGGGCAGAACACGGCGGCGGTTCTCCGCCGCGCCGGTCATCGGCACGAAGAGCGTGGGTTGGAGCGTTTCGGTCTCAAGCTTCCCCTCGCGCTTCGTCAGACGATAGAGCGACTGCTGGTACCGCTCGCCGACCGGAATGATCATCATACCACCCTCGGCTAACTGCTCGGCGAGCGCCTTGGGCACGTGCTCTGGCGAACAGGTCACGATGATCTTGTCGAACGGCGCGTGTTCAGGCCAGCCTTGATAACCGTCGCCCACCTTGACATGCACGTTGTCGTATTTCAGTCGCTTCAAGACACGCGCCGCGCTACGACCGAGCGGCTCGACGATTTCGATCGTGTAGACGTCGCGGACCAGCGGGCTGAGCACGGCGGCCTGGTAACCGCTGCCCGTGCCGATTTCGAGCACGCGATCGGTCGGCTTGGGGTCGAGTTGTTCCGTCATGTAGGCGACGGCGAAGGGAGCGGAAATGGTCTGCTGATGGCCGATCGGCAGCGCCATGTCGAAATAGGCCATGCGTCGCTGACCGACGGGCACGAACTCATGCCGCAGCGTGTCTCGCATCGCCTTTATCACGCGTTCGTTCTTCACGCCGGCTCCGATGATCTCGACGTCGACCATGCGGCTTCGCGCTTCGCGGAGGGCGGGCGTTTTGGCCGCAAGCGGCGAGGCGGACAGGAAGACCAAGAACCAGGCAGTCATCGCCGACGGCACAAACGGGGTTTTATGTTTCATGGTGATACGAGCGATTCGAGTGTGGTGGGAAGAACGAACGGACCGCGATCTGGGGCGGGCCCCTGCCCTGCCCCGTCTACCATTATGCGCCACGAGGCAAGTCGGTTCGAGCGACGATAGGCATTTTGTCCACGGCGGGCCGCACTGGTCGGCGTTTTGCGACCATTTTCCCGGTTTCGCGGCTACAGGGCACGGGATTCATGACTGACAAGCCAAGGATTCTTACAGCCGAATCGATATCGCCGGTCACGGTCGTTATAAAGCTACCTCTCAATGGGTTCGCGTATCTCCGCCGCGCGGCGCCCGGCGTAGAGTATTAGAGTGGGGCTGAGAGAGAAAAACCATTAGTGGAACCATTCTCAAGATGTCAGGAGTCTCCGAGCATGAATTACTGCGATCCGAAATTCGCCGAACTACTGACCGGTTTTGATCTCGACACGCTTGACCGTCACGGCTGCGTTGTCTGGGGCATGTGGTCGGATGGACGACTGGCGTGCTTCAACGAGGCGTGGCGTACTTTTGCATCCAAGAACAACGGAGAGCCGGCCATCTCGGAGAAGTGGGGCCTCGGTGCTCCGGTTTTCGAGGCCATCGGCGGCGTCTTGCGCCAGTGTTACGTCGAGGCGTTCCGGCGATGCTTGGACCGAGGGGAGCCATGGGAGCATCTCTTCCAGTGTTGCAGCGTCGAGCTTTACCGTGAGTATCGCATGACTGCTTATCCGCTCGTCGAAGGTCGAGGCGTGCTGGTGGTGAATTCCTTGGTCGTCGAACGACCTCACGATCCGCCAACTCGTCCGTCCCGCGTTCCTGACGAGAACGCTTACTACGACGAAACCCACATAATGCACCAATGCGGGCACTGCCGACGCATGAGACGAGCTGACGGATCGGACACATGGGACTGGATTCCCCAGTGGGTCGAGCACTCACCCGCACACACCAGCCATGCCTTGTGCCCTCTGTGCGCGGGCTACTACTATCCATTTCTTCACGAGGAAGACGCAGCCGACCGTCTCCTCGAGTTAAGGTAGTGTTTAATTCCTGCCCTCCCGTATTCGGTGGTTGCCGTTTCTCCCAGGCTACCGACGGGGCTGACGACCGATTGGGTGGAACCGTTCGAAGGAAAGGCCAAAAGGGCCATTCCAACCTCACACGTGATTCCGCAACGCCAGCTCTTTCGGATGCGGATTAAGGTAAATCTGATCGCGGAGATACGCCACGTCGAGCAAGCGGACGTAGTGGTTGATCAACGTCAGCGGGACGACCAGCGGCACGTAGCCGCGGTGGTAGTCGTCGATCTTCTCGATGAGTTCCTCGCGCGCCGGACGATCCAGATCCTTCTTGAAGAACCCGAGAATATGTTGCAGCACGTTCGTGTTCTTGCGGGTGGTCGCGATCATCCTTAGCGCCGCCATGAATTGCGACTCGTACTGGGCCCGCAACTGGTCGCGCGGCATCGACTTGGCGGCGGCAACCATGCGGCCGAGCTGTTGATAGGCCGACGGCGAGTGGGCCATGAGCATGAATTTGTGCCGGGTGTGGAAATCGACCAGCCGACCGAGCGCGAATCGCCCGGCGAAAAGCGTGCGCAAGCGGTGGTAGGCGAAGACGCGTTCGATCCAGTTTTCACGCAGATTCGGATCGTGAAGCCGGCCTTCCTCCTCGATCGGCAGGTTGGGGAAGTGTTCGAGTAGAGCGGCGGCGAAGAGCCCGACCCCGTCGCGTCGAGGCATTCCCCGGCCTTGATAAACCTTGACCCGCTCCATGCCGCAACTGGGCGATTGTTTCTTGAGAACGTATCCCCGAAGATCCTCTCGTTCGAGCTGGCGGATGCGCTCATGCGAATAGGCTTGCATCCTGGCGGTCAGGTCGTCGCCGCGATCGGGCATGACCAGTCGTACGCCGTCCTCGCCCGCCTGAAGCCGGATGGTGGGACGAGGGACGCCCAGGCCGATCGCAACCTCGGGACAACTCGGCACCCACTCGAAGTACCGGCCGAGCGTGTTGGTGAGAAACGGATCGTGTTTGTGCCCGCCGTCGTAGCGGACCCGCTCGCCCAGAAGGCACGTGGAGATGCCGATACGGATCGGCTCGTCGCTTGGCGGAAGGTTTTGCATGGTTTCCGCTCCTGATAACCGAGGGAAAGAGAGGCGGCTCCGTCAAGGGGGTGGTTGCCTCTTGAATTATGGGCCATGGATCGGGTATGATCAAGCCGCTCTTATGAGAAGTTCATTCGATCAGCCCGTCGATTGGGATCAGATTCAAAGGGAGAAGCGCCGCGCGCCGGCCGTGGTCGATTCGCGGGTTCGTCTGCGGGCGTGCCTGGTGGTCTTCGCGTTTTTCTTGTTGATTGTGTTCGGCCGCGTGGTCCAGTTGGAGATGACCCAGGGCGCTGCGTTTCGCCGGGCGGCGGCCGAGCCGGTCGTCCAGCTTCAGCAAGTGCCGGCCGCTCGCGGGCGGATTCTATCGTGCGACGGCGTGGTGCTGGCTCGCGACAAGCCGGCCGTTTCCCTCGCCGTTCGCTACCGCTATTTGGAGAATCCCCCCGATCGGCGTTGGCTTCGTTCGGTGGTCCGGTCGCGGCTGTCGCGCACGCAGCGCGCCGACCCCGAGCGGCTGGCGGCCGAGCAACGAGCCGTCGAACGCGAGCACGCGCTCCTGCAAGAGCGGCTCGCCTTGCTGTGCGGAATTGATGGGGAGGAGTGGCGACGGCGGGCGTCCGAGATTCAGACCCGCGTCGAGCGGATCGCCCAAAGCGTGAACCGGCGGCGCCGGGAGCAGTACGAACTTCGCCGGCGCGAGAATCGCGAGCCCGAAACGCTTTTCGATCGCTGGTTCGGCCCGGAAGAAGAGGGACCGCCCGAGCCAGTCGTCGTACGCGAACAGGTCGAGTGCCATGTCATGGTCCGGGATGTCGCGCCGTCGGTCGTGGCCGAAATCGAGGGACGCCCCCACCTCTATCCGGGCACGCGGATCGAGCGGCACACGCGGCGCGACTACCCGGAACAATCGCTCGCCGCGCATGTTGTGGGCTACTTGGGGGCGGTCGACGACGTCAGTCGAAGTGACGGCGATGGCAAGGGCGATGAGTCATATCGACCGGGCGACCGCGTGGGGCGCGACGGACTCGAAGCGCGGTGCGAGTCGCGGCTGCGCGGACGTTCGGGCCAGAGAATCGAGACCTTCGATCGGGGCGGCCGCATGCTGTCGAGCCAGTGGGCGACTCCTCCTCGCGACGGCGACGATGTGGTGCTCACGCTCGATGCGCGACTGCAACGCACGGCCGAATCGTTGCTCGACGAGATGCTCGCGCGGCGAGCGATCTTGGGGGCGAAGCCCGAATGCGCCGGAGCGGCGGTNNGCCGTCGTGCTCGACATTCGCAACGGCGCGATTCTCGTGGCCGCGTCGGCGCCTCGATTCGATCCGAACGTCTTCGCCGAACGCGATTCCTTCGTCATCACCGAGTTGCTCGACGATCCGGACCGGCGGTTGTTCCACCGGACCGTGCAAATGGCCCTCGCGCCCGGTTCGGTTTTCAAAATTATCTCGGCCGTCGCCTTGCTCGAATCGGGGACCGTCAAGCCCGACGAATCGGTTTATTGCCGCGGCTATCTCGAACGGCCCGAGGCAATGCGGTGCCAGATCTACGCGAGGTTTCAGCGGGGGCACGGTGAGGTGCGGTTGGTCGACGCCCTGGCCGAGAGCTGCAACGTGTATTTTTTCCAGAATGCGAGCCGAGCCGGAGTGGAACCGCTGACCGATTGGGCCGGCCGGTTCGAGTTCGGCCGCGCGACCCGAGTGGACTTGCCGGGCGAGGCGACCGGATGCGTGCCGACGCCCGAAACGATCGCGTCGCTCGAAGGGCACGACTGGACGGTGGACGACACGCGGCGGATGGCCGTGGGACAGGGATCGCTGACGGCCACGCCCCTGCAAGTCGCTCGAATGACGGCGGCCGTGGCCAACGGGGGTCGTTTGGTTACGCCGCACGTTGTCGCCCGAATCGAGTCGTCGAGCAGCGGGGACGAAAAGCCAGCCAAGTCGGCGACGAAAGGCGTGACAACGGCCGACGTTCCGCCGTCGCGGCCCGTCGAGGGGATCCGTCGAGCAACGTTGGAGACGATCCACGAAGGGTTGCGCATGGCCGTCGAGTCATCACGCGGCACGGCGCGCGAGACGGTCTTCAATGAGGAGGTTGCCGTCGCCGGAAAGACGGGCACGGCGCAAACGGGCGGCAATCGTTCGGACCATGCGTGGTTCGCCGGCTATCTTCCGGCCGATCAACCGAAGTATGCCGTGGTCGTCGTGTTGGAGCACGCGGGCGGAGGCGGCGAGATCGCCGGCCCCGTCGTTCGACGGCTGGCGCTGCGAATGCGCCAACTCGGCCTGCTTGACGAAGGACAGTTGTCGGAACACTAATTCACACTGAGCAACACTGATCAGATAATCAGCGTGTATTAGCGAAAATCAGTGTTCCCCTTCCTCCTTTTCTATCTCTTCCTTCTCGTCCTTCCCCTTCAGCCCTTCCTTGAGACGTTCAAACATCTCGGGGGCCAGTGGGTTGAGTTCATCGAGAGGCTTTTCTGCTTTCTCCTCGCCTTCCTTCGCTTCCTTCGGTTTGATCAGGTCCGAGCGGCCGAGGTGGATTTCCTGATAGACGCTTTCGGAGATAATGTAGTACCAATCAGCGAATCGGGCGTTCAATTCGGCGACCCGTTTCTTGCCGTCGGCGAGCTTCTGCTCGTACTCCTCTTGTCTTCGCTTGTTCTCCTTTTCGATTCCGTCACGACGTTGCTCCAATTCGGCCTTGGCGGCTTCCTTCGCCTTCGCGTCAGCTTCGGCCGATGACTCGCTCTTGTCCTCAACCGCCTTCTCGGCGTCGGGGTTTTCCTTCGACGCGTCTTTCGCCGGGGAGTCGGTCTTCGGCTCGACGGGCTCTTTGGATTCCGGCTTCTTTACCGAATCAGGCGTCTCGGCTTTCTCCTCCGCCTTGGGTTGTTCCTTCACCGTCTCGGGTTGTTCCTCCTCCACCTTGGGTTGTTCCTTCACCACCTTGGGTTGTTCCTTCACCGTCGCGGCGGTGGGCAGCGGCTCCAACTCGGGTTGGGATATCCCCCGCGGATTGAACTCAGTCGTGACGAACAGATAGCGATTGACTCCCTTGGTCGCCGCGCCGTCTTCGGCCTCGGTCGAACCATCGCCGGCGATTCCTCCGAATCGCAGCACGTACTCGACGCCGTCGTTCATCAGAACGCGAATCTCGCCTCGGTTCGAGAGAATCTCGACCTTGCCCGGCTCCATCTCGACGGCGTAGAATCCTCGCCGCACTAGCGACATCACGGCCTCGGCGTCTTCGGCGAAGCTCTTGTCGGCGGCCAGGTTGGCGCTGAGTCCGACCGGTTTGCGGACGACGTCGACGATCTGCAAATCGTCCAGGGCCGACGCCATGGCATCGAGCTTGGGCGCGTTGAGTTCCTCATTGGGTCCAAGCGGGATATCGACCCATTGATTCTGCTCGTCCATTTCGCGATCGGCGACGAGCTTCCACTTCGGATCACCCGACTCGTCGTGCGCGACCGTGATCTGGCCTCGCTGAATCTGGACCTGGCGCGCTTCGTCGATCGTGTAGTCCTGAATGAACACCTCGCGGAGGTCCCATCGGTTCAGCTTCAGAAGATCCTTTTCGATCCAGTCGCCGAAATCGGTCGTCAACCGCTCGGTGCTCAGTTTGACGGTAAAGACGGCGTCCTGACCCGGCTTGCGAACGTAGCGGAGCCCCGGGCTGTCGGGATCTTCCTTGCCGACGATCATCGCCACGAGGTTCTTGTCCTTGGCGTTTTTCATGACGACCTTCATGCCGACCCCCTCGGTTCCCGGCGCAATATCTTTGTCCGTCGGGTCGATGACGCCG
>DOEZ01000656.1 GCA_003532715.1 Planctomycetaceae bacterium | reverse complement strand
AGCAGCAGATCGCTCCGCAGCCGGATGTCGAGGTGTTCGAGCACGGCGGGCAGAAGCGAGATGATCGCCGCGCCCAGGGCGTTGTCGCCGATGGCCGGCGCGATGACCCGATCGGCTTGGACGCGAACATCGTTGGCCTCTCCGGGGAGAACGATCGTGTCGAGATGCGAGACGAGCAGGATGGTGCGTTCGCCCGTCGTGCCGCGAAGCCGTCCGACGGCGTTGCCGGCATCGTCCGACGAAGCGTCGCTCAGGTGGGCCTCGGTGAACCGATCGAGGAGGAACCGCACTCGCTCGGCCTCGTTGCCCGACGAGGCGGGAATCTGCGAGATCATCACGAGATTGGCCAGCAAACGTTCGCGCATGGGAACCAGCGCCTCGGGCAGGGCCTTGATGCGTCCCTCGTCCAACAGCGACTCGCTCATGGGCTACCTCCAATCCGTGAATGCTGGGCCGACGGCCCGATTGATTCCGCTGTTCCCCATGTGGAAAAGGCTGAACACGGATTATACGGGCTGGCAGCGTCTCTTCCCAGACGCACCCCCGCACGCAAGAGGGGGTTTTGTGTGTTTGTTTGGCTCATATCCAAGTATAGGGCGCGCCAACGTCTTCCCCTTTTCACCTCGTTTGCCTGGGCTGCCGCAGTCGAAGTTGCGAAAACCGTCGAACCTGATGTCGCACGCTTTCTAATCTGAAGCCGCGAGTCGCCCGACACTGCGATGGAGGGCGTTCGAGCGCGTCCTTATCGGGCGGTGCGAACGGCGCAGAGCACAGCCAGGCCGAAGAGGAACAATGTCGCGGAAGCGGGTTCGGGGGCGGTGCTTTCGGCGTTGTGCGCGTCGGCGGCGCCTTGGCCCCAGTGAGCCGCGAGAATGGCAGCGTCGGCGGGGCNNGTTGAAGTCGCCCTCGGGCCAGCCGCCGGATTGGCCCCAGTGGAGGGCCAGTTGGCGGGCGTCGTCCTCGTCGACGTCGCCGTCGGCATCGGCATCGCCGGGAACTTGGTTGTAGACGCTGCGGAGTTGGTAGACGTCAAGCTTGATCATGTGGGCCGTTCCACCCGTGGCGCGGAGCGAAAGCGATTTGTTGTTCAGTTCGGGGATGAACGTGAAGGACATCGTGGTTCGTCCGTCATTGGCAAAAACCTCGATCGACGTGATGTCCAATAGGACACGGAGCCGCAAACGGTCGCCTTCGAGCGGGACGACCGAGGCGCTCTTGCCGAAGGCCGAGAGCGTTTGAGCGGCGACGTCGTAGCGGATGGTGTTGCCGCGGAGCACCAGATCGATGACGTCGGCATCGGCGAGCTGGAGATCCAGGTCGAGGTCGATCAGTTCGCCCTCAAGGCCGTCGAGCAAGTTCGCGCCCGGCGAGAGCGAATGGTTGGACCACTGGTGCCGGCGCTGACGCCATTTTTCAACTTCGGCCACGGGCATCTGGAACAGTCGCAGCCCGTCGGGCGTGTCGTGCAAGGTGAGTTCGCGCGGAATCGACATTTGCTGGTTGAAGGGCATGTCGGGATACGACCCGCCGCGCATCCAGGTGATGAGCACGCGGCGTCCGTCGGGCATGTTGTTGTACGTCTGGCCGGCGTAGGAATTGGCCCCCCACTCGCTGGCGAGCACACCCGAGTCGGGCACGAAGCTGGTTCCGTCGAACTGGCCGATCATGTATCGACCGTCGCCCTCCCAGAAGATCCATCGCCGCTGGGCGGGGTTGCCCGTTACGGCAATCTCGAACAACTCGGGACACTCGAACCCATCGGGAAAGTCCACCTCACTGAGCTTGGTCCAGTGCTTCAAGTCGGGCGAGCCGAAGAGGGCGAACTTGCCGCGAGGTCCCTGGTAGAGGGCCATCCGCCACGCGCCGGACGGCTCGTGCCAGAAGACTTTGGGATCGCGGTTTCCGTCGCCGTAGCAGCCAATAACGGGGAATGGGTGCTTGGTGAAGGTGCGACCGTCCGTGGAGTAGGCGATGCCCTGGGTGAACGGATCGCCGGCGTAGGTGAACATGGCAACGATGGCTCCGGCGCCGTAGCCGGCCGTGTTGTTTTTGTCGATCACGGCCGAGCCAGAGAAAATGGCACCGTTCGCGTCGGGCACGATAGCGTTGTCGAGTTGTTTCCATTGCATCAGGTCGGCACTGATGGCATGGCCCCAGGTCATGTTGCCCCACTGGTTGCCCGACGGGTTGTGCTGAAAGAAGAGATGATAGGTGCCGTTGTTCCAGACAAGCCCGTTGGGGTCGTTCAGCCAGTTCTGAGCGGAAGTGAAGTGGAACTGAGGACGGTACGCCTCGGCGTAGAGCACGGGAAGCGGATCGACCGTGTCGTTGGGATACTCGCCCGTGAACTCGGCCAGTTGAAATCCGTTGAAGACGCCTTCGGGGTTGTCTTTGGCGCGATAGTCGACGGTGATCGTGCCTTGGGCGTCGGAGACAAGCGCGCCGAGTGCGCGCCAGTCGGTCGGCTTGGCCAGGGTGTGCGCTCCGCCCGGAACGCCGGCGGTCGAGATCGACTGCGTTCCCCCCGCATCGGTCACGGAGAAGGTCGTCTTGCGGGCGCTGCCGTCTCCCGCCCCGTAGAGATACAGGTTCCATTTGGAGCCGGGCGTCAGGCCGCCGATGGTCACGCGCTGCGTGGAGTTGTTCATGGCGATCAGGTACTCGCGCATGAGCCCCTGGGCGTCGGTGGCGATGTTGCCGATATTGGGACCGGCGGCGCCGGTGCCGAAGAAGCCCATATTATCGCCGGCGACGACCTTGACCCAGGTCGACGTGGCGTTGCCGTGGGAGTCGAGCAGGTTCGTCGCGGTGACGTCGGCGGTCACGCGGCCAAATTCACCGACATCGCCCATGTCGGACGTGATGGGGAAATCCATCAGGACATGATTCCAGCGGGTACCCGCGTCGGGCGCGGCAGCGAGGCCAACGTAGTTTTGATTGTTTGCCGGATCGGGGTCGTTGGAGATGAGGCCGAAATCGACGTTGATGACCACGGCGAGGGACGGCATCGACGCAAGCAGAATGAACAGCGAGGCGAGGACCGCGCGGAGGAGGGATTTGGCGGGCATAGTGTTTCTCGAAGGAGCGTTGACGGAGATTAAACGCCCCACGGTAGTGCCGGAGCCGGGAACTTCATCTTATCCGACATTTCCCACTATCCAGTGAATCTGGAGTTCGTCCAGGTTCATCCTATTGATTAGCGTAACCTCGCCCCACGCCCATTTCCAGCGACGGGGCGGATTTCTTGGCCACATTTCGCAATTCGGGTCGTTTCCAGGGCCCGAGTATCCTCCCGCGCGGGAAGCCATAGTGCCAGAAGTTGCCGAGGGCGCCGATCTCCTGATTGCCTTTGATTCACACAACATTACGCTTCGAGCGGCGTCGCCTGTTCCCATTGATCGCGGAGAAATGCGAGCGATTTGGGGATCTCGACCTCGGGATCGCCTTTCACGCCGCACTCGAAGCTGCAATAGCCGTCGAATCCGACGTACTTCAGCCCGCGGAAGGCGTCGATGTACGTTCGGTCGTCCTGCCCGGGCAAGACGCGCGTTCGCGAGGCGAGGTGGACGTGGCGGAGCGCGTCGCCGGCCGAGATGATCGCCCCCAGGTCGCTCGTCTCTTCGATACCCATGTGGTAGAGGTCGCCCATCATCTGAACGCCCGGGCTGTTGATGTCGCGGCAGATGGCCGCCGCGTCGGCCAACTGGCGAAGGAAGAAGCACTCTTTGCGATTGAGCGGCTCGAAAAGAATCCGCGTCCCGCATTTCACGGCATGTTCGCCCAGTTCGGGAAACGTGTCGACGAGTATCTTGCGGATTTCGCGATTATCGAGCTTCGTCTGGCCGTGGAACTCGGGCACGTAGATGACGCCGGTCGATTTCAACTGGCCGGCCGATTCGAGGACTCGCCGGAGCTTGTCGCGGCCTTCCTGACGCTTCTCGGGCGACTCGCTGACCAACGCGCCGCCGCACGAACCCCAGCAGACGGCGCTGGCCGCCAAGCCCGACGCGTCGAGCGCCTTGGCGTAGCGTTTCTCTTCACCGACAATCTTGCCGGGCAGTTCGACCCCCTCGCAACCCCATGCCTTCATCTTGGCCAGTTGCTCTTCGAGCGACTGGCCGGGAATAATCCAATGCTGGCTGCCCAATCGCAGAGCAGCCTTTTTCTTCGCGGTCTCCTCGGCCGAGGCGACTCGCGAGCCGGCGGCGACAGCGACGGCGGTGGTCATGCCGCTCAACAAAAAAACGCGTCGATCAATGGTCATGGCAATGTTCTCGCTTACGTGCTCGGGTAAGGTGGGGCGACTGTTACACTAACCCGAAGCGCAAGCGAGAGGACGATAACCGGCACGCTCCTCTCGCTGGCGCTTCGGGTTGATGTTGGGTAGCGGTTCGTCCTCTCG
>DOEZ01000320.1 GCA_003532715.1 Planctomycetaceae bacterium | reverse complement strand
TGTGAGAGTCTTTTGTTTTCTCACATTCTGTTCTCTCACAAAGGCACAAAGACACAAAGAAAAACCGGCCACCCCGGAGGCGGTCTTCTTTGTCGTTTTTTCCTTTCACCCCTTTCCCCTCTTTCCGATCGTCAAGAGTCGCGTCCCGCGCTGGGCGGGTTGCGTTCGCCGGTGCAGTGCTGTAACAATGGTGCGGGTCGTAGCGAACCGGCGGGGTTCGCCTTCCGGCTGGGCGGCGAGGGGCGTTGCTTGGCGTTAAGTCTCGACCTACGTTCCAGATAGAGCGTTTTTGACGATCTTCCACCGCGCGGCGACACGGTTTCGGCCATGGCATCCCTCCCGGCGACCATTAGCACGACCAGCGAGGCCCTATTGCGGCTTCGCAACGTCGATAAGACCTTCCAGATGGGCGAGGTTGCCGTCAACGCCTTGCGCGACGTGTCGCTGGACGTCCGGCGCGGCGAACTGCTGGCCATGCTCGGGCCCAGCGGATCGGGCAAGTCGACCATCCTGAACATCATCGGCGGGCTCGACACGGTCACGGCCGGCGAGGTCTGGTTCGGCGACAGCCCGCTTGGGCGATTCTCGCAAGCCGAACTGACTCGCTACCGGCGCGACACGGTCGGCTTTGTCTTTCAGTTCTACAACCTGGTGGCCAATCTGACGGCACGCGAAAACGTGATGGTCGCCACCGAGATCTGCCGCGATCCGATGTCGGCCGACGACGCGCTTCGGCTGGTCGAACTCGAGGACCGGGCCGACCATTTTCCGTCGCAGATGTCGGGCGGCGAGCAGCAGCGCGTGGCNNGTGGCCATCGCCCGGGCGCTGGCCAAGAATCCGGCGTTGCTCTTGTGCGACGAGCCGACCGGGGCGTTGGACTTCGTCACCGGCAAGCACGTGCTGCGGCTGCTGGTCGATTTGAAGGACCGGTTGGGGACCACCGTCGTGCTGATCACGCACAACGGGGCCTTGGCCCGGGCGGCCGACCGCGTCATCCGGCTGCGGAGCGGCCAGGTGGTGGAGACGACGGTCAACCCCGAGCCGATTCCGCCCGAGGAGATTGTCTGGTGAAGACGCTCGATCGAAAGCTGTTGCGCCAGCTACGCTCCTCGTGGGGTCTGATTCTGGCCATCACGAGCATCATCGCCGTGGGCGTGACGTGCTTCGGGTCGATGGCTTCGTGCTATTGGAATCTGACCGAGGCCATGTCGCGTTACTACGCCCAATGCCGCATGGCCGACTTTTCGATCGAATTGAAGAAGGTTCCGCTGGCAGAGTTGGGCCAAATCGCCGATTTGCCGGGCGTCGTCGAAATCCGCCCGCGAATCCAGTTTAACGCCACGGTCGATCTGGACGGGGTGACCAAGCCGCTCAACGGGCAGGTGCTGTCGCTGCCCGAGCGGCGCGAGTCGGTCATCAACGACATTGTGCTCAAGCGAGGGAGCTACTTCACCGACCGGCGCGAGAACGAAGTCATCGTCAACGAGGCGTTTGCGCTGCGGCACAACCTGGGCCCCGGCCAGTGGATCCACCTCGTATTGAACAACCGGCGGCAGGAACTGTTCATCGTCGGCACGGCCATCAGCAGCGAATTCGTTTATCTGCTGGGCCCCGGCGCGATCGTGCCCGACCCCGAGCATTTCGGCATCTTCTACCTCAAACAGAAATACGCCGAGGACGTGTTCGATTTCGACGGCGCGGCGAATCAGGTGCTCGGCCTGTTGTCGCCCGAAAAGCGGGACCAGCCCGACTTGGTCCTGCGGCGCGCCGAGCAGTTGCTGGCCCCCTACGGCGTATTCACGACGACGCCGCGTCGCGATCAGCCGTCGAACCAATTTCTGTCGCTCGAAATCAAGGGGCTGCGCAACTTTGCCGTGATCATGCCGGCCATCTTCCTCGGCGTCGCGGCCGTCGTGCTCAACGTGTTGTTGAGCCGGCTGGCCGAACAACAGCGGACCGTCATCGGAACGCTCAAGGCGCTCGGCTACACCGACGCCCAGGTCTTCGGCCACTTCATGAAGTTCGGCGTCGTGATCGGCCTGCTCGGCGGCGCGGCCGGCATCGCGGGCGGGTATCTGGCCGCCGGCGGCATGATCGTCATGTACCGCCAGTTTTACGAGTTTCCCGAACTGGTCAACCGGCCTTACCCGAGCGTGATTATCGGCGGGCTGGCGATCAGCGTCGTCTGCTCGTTGGTCGGCAGTCTGCGCGGCGCGCGGGCCGTGTTGCGGCTCAAGCCGGCCGAGGCCATGCGTCCCAAGCCGCCTCGCATCGCGCATCACACGGTTCTCGAACGCATGGGCTGGTTCTGGCGTCACTTGACCTCCGATTGGCGCATGGTGCTGCGCGGCGTGACGCGCAACCGCATGAGATCGGCCACGGCCGTCTTCGCCGGCGCGATGGGTGCGTGCGTGCTCTCGTCGAGCTTCATGTCGGCCGTCGCCCTGACCTATCTCATCGACTTCGAGTTCCATTCGGTCGTTCGTAGCGACATCGACCTGACGCTGGGCGACGAGCGGGGCGAGGACGCGCTGCTCGAGGCGCGACGATTGCCCGGCGTCGATCGGGCCGAGCCCCAATTGGCCGTCGCCGGGACGTTCCACGCGGGCCATCGCCACAAGAAGGCCGGGATCACCGGACTCGCGCCGGGCGCGCGGCTGACCGTGCCGCGCGACGCCGACGGCCGAGCGATCCGCACTCCCGACAACGGGCTGGCCATGAGCCGGCACCTGGCCAAAACGCTCGGCGTGGGTCTGGGCGATGTGGTCGAGTTCGAGCCGACCAAGGGCCTCCGCCGGACGGTTCGCGTGCCCGTCATGGAGGTCTCCGACAGCTATCTCGGCACGGCCGTCTACACCGACATCACTTATCTGAGCCGATTGATCGGCGAGGAAATGGCCGTCAACCGGATTCAACTGGCCACGGATCGCGATCCGGCGAACCTCGAGGCGCTCTACCGCGAGCTGAAGCAACTGCCGGTGCTCCAGGGCGTCGACGCCCGGGCCGACGTGATGCGCAACCTCGAGGAAACGCTGATTCAGAACACGTACGCCTTCATTCTGCCGATGACGCTGTTCGCGGGCGTGTTGTTCTTCGGCGCGATTCTCAACGGTTCGCTCATCAGCCTGGCCGAGCGGCAGCGCGAACTGGCCACGCTCCGCGTGTTGGGCTACGGCCCGTGGCGGGTCGGAAGCCTTTTGTTCCGCGAAAGCATGGTGACGACACTGCTCGGCGCCCTGCTGGGCATGCCGCTGGGTTACCTTTTGACCGTGTTTATCGCCCGGCTCTACGCCAGCGATTTGTTTCGTTTCCCGGTCGTTTCGAACAGTATGGTCTGGATCGCCACGGCGACGCTGGCCGTCGTGTATGGGGTGGTGGCCCATCTGTTCGTCCAACGAGCGGTCCACCGCATGGACTGGCTCGGCGCGCTGCAGGCGAAGGAGTAATCATCGATGAACGCAAGAACGTGGATTATCCTCTTGATCGTTGTTGCTGTGGTCGGGGCCGTGGCGTGGTCGATGGCCGGCGGGGGCTCGGCCGTGCCGGTACGGACCGCCGCGGCCGAACGTGGACCGATCGACGAATTCCTCGTCGAACGAGCCAAGACTCGCCTGCCGCGAACGTGGCTTGTCACGATGCCGGTGACGGGGCGGATCGAG
>DOEZ01000004.1 GCA_003532715.1 Planctomycetaceae bacterium | reverse complement strand
CAACCCGAAGCGCAAGCGAGAGGATTCAACGAAGCACCGTCGATTGAGCCTCCGGTCGGCACTTCGCACATTACGTCGAAATAGCCGGGTCGCGATTAGTCCGATTCAGGGCTTTCCTTCCCATGTTTCGGTCGATTCCGGCGTGATTTGTCTTACACAAGGCCCGAGGACGTGTGCGCGTTCTCGGGCCTTTTTCTTTTCTGGGCTACGCACTCTACTCATGTCGTGCAAGCCCCCCTGCTGCCCAGTTCGATTGATCTTGACCCCCAAGCGAGGAATGGGTAAAGAGGTGTTTCCCATTTCGGGTTTTTCACGGGACTATCTCTCGGACAATACACCAGCCCGAAGCGCGAGCGAGGAGAGGCCGTTTCGTAATCCTCGCTTACGCTTCGGGCTAGTATGGGCTCGTGAAGAATCCAGGTTAAGGCTCGAATCGCTCGATTCGGCCGCGTGGAGGAGATAACGTGGTGAAGCCTTACGTAAGCGTCCTGACGGCCACCTACAATCGAAGGGACTATCTGCCGCGTGCATTTGAGAGTCTCCAGAATCAAACCTGCGCGGATTTCGAATGGGTTGTATGTGATGACGGTTCGACGGATGGGACTTGCGACCTGATGGAGTCGCTGCGTAAGGAAGCCCGCTTCGAGCTCGTCTACCTACGTCAGAACGAGAACTCCGGACGTCATTTTGCCATGAACCACTGCGCGCGGGCGGCTAGGGGAGTGCTTGTTTGTGGGTTGGACTCAGACGACCAATTGACGCCGGACGCCATTGCCTGGATGAAGGGAACGTGGCAATCGCTTCCTTGCGAGGAACGCGAAACGCTCTGTGGCATCGTCGGGCAGGATGCCGTGCTCCACACCGGAGCACGCGTCGCGCCGCCGCTGCCGATCGAGGGAATGACGAGCAGTTTCCTGGACATGCCGTTTCGGCACGGGCGAGCGGAAGACAATCACAAGATCATTCGACGTGAATGCTACCGCGAGTTCCCCTTTCCCGAAGAACATCGAGGAGCCTTCTTTCCGGAGACTATCGGCAAGTGGTATCCAATGGGGCGTAAATACGATGCGCGGTATTTTGACCATGTCACTATTCTTGCCGATCGGCAAACCACATCCATTCAGCGACCGGGCAAGAAGGGCCTTGCGCCGAGGCAATGGCGCGTCGCCGCATTGGCGTCGCGCATGCTACTTGAAGACTACTTTGACTTCTTCTGGCTTCGACCTATCAAATTTGTGAACCATTCAGCGCGATATGCGTGCTATGGCGCCTTAACGGGCGAGTCTGCATGGCGACAGTTGCGGCAGTTGCGGGGCTGGGTACGGCGAGCCGTGTACCTCGCCTCGCTTCCGATTGGCGCATGTTGGTACGCGAGGGAGCGATTTGCTCGCGATGGCCGATAATCGCTTGCAGGCAGGTTAAGCTTGATGGACGACTTCAGCAATAGACGCGGCATCTCGACGATGCGAGAATCTATTCGCACCATCGCGCAAGGCCGCCCACTGCTGCGCAAGACTCTTCTGGCGTGCTCCTGGGAAACGATGGGCACCGTCTGCAACCAGGGCGTTTCCTTGTTGACGGGACTTCTGGCCGCTCGCCTCTTGGGCAAGGAGAAACTCGGAGAATGGGCGATCATTCTCACGCTTCTGGTCTTCTTCCTTCAGATTGGATCGCTGAACATCGCTCGCATTTGCACTCGCTTTATCGCCGAATATCAACACACGGACCCGCGGAGGGCGGGACAAATCGTCGGATTCGTGCTCTTGACGGTATCCCTTCTCGGCGCGGCTGTCATCGCGACATGCGTCCTGGCAAGTCGGTGGATCGCGGATCGGTTTTTCGATTCGCCGTCCTTGGAACCGTTGATCCCCGTCGTGGGCATCGCCGTCCTCCTGACGCTTCTATTGACGTGTTTTCGATCGATCCTATACGGAGGTCAAAGGTATCGACTCGTGGCGGCAAGTAACTTGGTGTTCGCGTTGTGTCGCCTCGCCGGATTCGGCGGGCTGATTCTGATTCCCGATCTTCGATACTTGGCGTGGGCTTACGTCGCGGCCTGTCTCGCGGCGGCGGTTCATGCCGGCGTGCTTGCGTGGCTGACACTTCAAGAAATGGGGATCAAGGTCTCTATTGACAACTATCTTCGCGAGCGTGATCTGTTTCTCAATTTCTGCCTGCCCGGCCTCATTCTTACCGCGACCGAGGCCCCGATCACTACGTACACGAGAGTACTGGTGATTAAACTGGCCGGCGGAATGGGCGCGATGGCCGGCGTTCACATCGCATCGAGTTGGCAACAGTTGGTCGTGTTCGTCCCATACCAATTATGTCGTGTTGTTTCTCCAATGTTCGCGGACCTCAAGGGGCGGGGACGGTACGGGGAACTTGTCCAATATGCTCTTCAGGTTGCATTTTCGGCGCTGGCTATCGGAGTCGGTTCAGCGATCGTGTTGGCCGTTTTCGGAAAGTACGTGCTTGCGTTGTATGGTGAAGGGTTTGTGGAATTCTATCCCTTGTTCCTCTTGGTATTACTTGCCGGGGCCGTTGAAGCCTGTGGCTCATCCCTAACGGGCCTCTATGCCGTGCTCGATGCCATGTGGTGGAGATCAACCGCCGTTGTCATGAGCCAACTTGTCGCTCTTGGCTGCGCGCTATGGTTGATTCCGCGAATCGGCGTGACCGGTTTTGGCTGGGCAATTCTCGCTCAGCATCTCACCGGCCTGGCATCGGTGGCAATCCTGCTTCGCGTCAAGATTCCGGCAATCCAATCGGATAGGCACGTGACCACCGTTCCCGGACACAGTCATTTGGGCATTTCCCCCGCGAGTCCCGAGCTCGCCGTGAAAACGCACACTTCTCACACATACTCGTCAATGTCAAAGTGTCCATGACTCCCATTGCACCATCAAGTACAACCAAACCGATCCGGCGTGCTGCGGCACGCGCGGGGGTCGCCGATGTTTCGTCGTCGCGTCGTCGCGTCGGCGACGCCGTCCGCGGGGCATCTCGGGGACGGCTGGACGCCCGACCCGGGCGCGCCGCGCCATCTCTAACGGCATCCGCCGCGCGACCACGTGTCAGCGCTTCCTCGGTTTCCGCCGTCATGATTTTGGTCGTCCTGCAGTTGATTTCAAACGCCCTCTTCCGTGACGAAGGCCAGCGTCTCGCGCCGTACGCGATAATGCTCGTCCTGATGGTGGTTGCCGGCTGCCACGCACTGTGGTGGCACTTCACCACGAGCGAGGCCGCCTTGTTTCCGGCACTTCACTACGTCGCACTCGCGCTTGGCGGCTATGTGGCCATCAGTGCGTATGCACATCATGACGGCGGTAATCTCACCAATCTTGTCGAGGTTGCGAGATACTTCTTCTGGATCATCGGCTATCTTTTCTTCTACGCGACCGCAAGATCGAACTCGCTTGCCGAACGACACGTGAAGATGCTGCTACTCATGGCGCTTCCGGTCGTCTTGTTGACGTTGCGTCAGGAAGTTCTTGCCGATCAGGAACTCCGACAAGGGGCCACCTACTCGAGCGCGAGCGTTGGTTATGTGTGTCTGTCCCTGATGCTTTGGGCTCTCCTACTGAAGCGATCCACCTTCCAGGAAGTCGCAATCGTATTGTGTGCGTTCGGGGTGATGATTTCCTTGAAGCGCGGCGCCATGTTGGCCATGATTGTCGCTGGAATCGCGACGTATCTTTTCTCCGCTCGCGGACGAGCTCGCTTTTCCCCTCGGCGCACGTTGGCGATGGCCGTGGTCGTCATTGTGGCGGTATTGGCAATCCACATCCGTTGGGATGGGATGGCATATCGCATGAATAAGGGCAACGCCGATCGCCAAATGCTGTGGGAAGACTACCTGAACTTGCTCAACAACGCGACCCCCGAGGCGTGGTGGTTCGGTCACGGCGCGATGGCCACCAAGCACATTTGCACGAGTCGCGCCCATTGCGACTGGATCGAGATCTGGTTCAATTTCGGCTTTGTCGGCGTGCTCTTGCTTGCCGCCATGTTTCTGCTACTCACCAAAGGTTGTATAGAGTCTCTCCTGCGGCGAGAACACGCTTCGGCGGCATTTTGCTTCGGATTCGTGGTCTTCGTCCTGACTTCGCTCTATTCCGGAATGCTTAGTACGCCGGCCTTTTTTATGTACTCCACCGTCTTTGGCTTGGCCCATGGTCGTCATGGAAGAGCCCCCGGATTCGACCATGATGATTGTCGCCTCGCTGGCTTGGACACCTCGGGCGGCATCAGGGGTGTAACCGTACCGGAGTCAATCCGGCAAGCGCGGTCGGGTCCAACTCAAGGAGCCCTCCGATGAAAGTCGCCATTCACGCACAGAGATTCAAGGGAATCGCGCCGTTCGTCCGGCGATATCGGACCATTCTCGAACACAATGGCATCGCCTGCGAGGAGGTGGATTCGGATGCGCCGGGTTTTGTCGAGAGACTTGGCGACTGCGATGCATTCATCTACCGCATGAGTCACGAATACAACGACTCGGAACGAGGCGAGACCCTGCTCGACTTGGTCGAGCGCGAGTGTCGCGTGAAGGTGTTTCCCAATGCCGCGACGCGGTGGAGTTTCGACGACAAGATCCGTCAATCCTATCTATTCGAAATCAATAATGTACCGCATGTGCCCACCCGCGTGTTCTGGGAAAAGCGCAATGCGATCGATTGGGCCTCGGAACAGGCCGAGTATCCCGTTGTCTTCAAGTTGAAAGGGGGAGCCGGCTCGACCAACGTGGTACTGGTCCGCTCGGCTGCCCAGGCTCGGCGGCTGATCCGAAAGATGTTCTGGCGCGGCATCCGATCCGGCGCCGTTCCCGGGGGAACCTATTGGCGGGATTTCGCATTGAAGAAGTTGGTACGGACCAAAGGAGGTCGTCTTGTTCGCGCGATCCGCGCCGGGGGCGTGCTTCCCGTCGATGCCGTCCACAAGGATTACGCCTTTTTTCAGGAATTCTGCCCGGAAAACGACTATGATACCCGCGTAACCGTGATTGGTGGCAGAGCCTTTGCCTTCCGTCGCTTCAATCGAAAGAATGATTTCCGATCCTCCGGGAGTGGGGATATCCATTGGGACACATCCGCCGTCGACCTGAACTGTGTCCGAATCGCTCTCGAAACATCGCGGAAACTGGGTTTTCAGTCCATGGCTTACGATTTTCTTTACGATCGAGATGGCAAAGCGGTGATTTGCGAATGCTGCTACACGTTTGATGACCGTGCCGTCTTCAATTGTGCTGGATTCTGGGATGAACAACTCCATTGGCACGAGGGGCACTACTGGCCGCAATACTGGCAGTTGGTCGACCTTCTGAACCACCGCGATCTCAGACAACCTGAAGCGACTTCTGGCTGTGGCCCACACGGAACAGACGCCCGGATCAGTACGCTCCGGCGTGCCTCGTGAATGACGTCAAACGAGTGAGTTATGCATATAGGACTGCTTTACAGTAATCCTCTACTGGGAGGCTCCGAAACGTTCGGATTGGCCGTAGCGCCGGTCTGGAAGCGGGAAAACGACGTCACCGTCGTGAACCTCTGGAGCGGCGGAGGAGCGTTACGGGAAGCGTGTCGCCGGGCCGAAGTGCCATTCGTGGGCATCGATGGCGGGACTCGCCTCTTCCGCCCGTCGCTGGTGCGGAATCTACGAAGTCTTTTCGCGAGAGAGAAGTTCGATGTCGTTGCTGTCTTTGGACTGCGAGCGCAGATTCTGGCTCGACTCCTGCGTCCTTGGCTCGATTCCAAAACGGTTTGGATTACCATGCTCCGAGGCGAGGACGCGTGGCGGCGTGAATGGCACGTGTTGGGGGATCGGTGGA
>DOEZ01000323.1 GCA_003532715.1 Planctomycetaceae bacterium | reverse complement strand
GATGGCCAACGGCTTGTTGTCTTCGATGGCGATCTCGAGGTTCTTCGCGCCGATCGCCCGCTGGGCTAGCAGCGCGCCAGCCACGATCGGCTCGGGCGCTTCGATCATCAGCCGGTAGTCGGCCGCCAAGTAGGGCTCGCACTCGCAACCGTTCAATAGCAGCGTGTGGATCGGCTTCTTCTCGTTTCGGGCCAGTTTGACGTGGGTGGGAAAGGCCGCGCCGCCGAGTCCGACAAGCCCCGCGTCGCGCGCCGCCTTGGCGATGTCGGCCGGATCGCGCGAGTTGGCGTCGAGCCCTTCCATCCACGGCCCGGCGAACAGGTCGTCCCAAAGGGCCTGGCCGGCCAGCGGTTGCTCCTCGGCCGCCTTTACGAGGACGAACGGAACATGCCGGCCATTGGGCAGCGTGGTCATTCCCGCGCGGCCGATCGTTCCCTTGAGGCTGGTGTGGACCGGGGCCGAGACGAACCCGTACGCCTCGCCCACGACGTCGCCCACGTTGACTTCGTCGCGCGTTTTGCGGGTGGGCTCGCACGGCGCGCCGAGATGTTGCAGCAGGGCAATGCGGACCTCGGCCGGCGCGGGGAACACCTCGATCGCCTGGTCGGAGGCCAACGACTTATGCTCCGGCGGATGCACGCCGCCGAAGAAACCATTTTTCGTCCCGAGACAGCGAAGCATCAGGTGTTTTCTCCGGACCAAAACCGAGTCCAACGGGCGAACAGGATGGAGCCGAGCAGGCCGAGGCCCAACCCGGCCAACGCGCCGATCACCTGGGCTCCCATGTCCGAACCGGCCAACACGGCCCCGGCAAGGGCCATCAGCAGGGGGACGAGGAACAGCCCCACCGCCGAGCCGACCATGGCACGGCCCGAGAGCGGAGGCGGCGCGCCGTCGCCCTCACTCGAGATCGGGCAGACGCCGGCCGAACAGTGGGGGCACGAAGCACGATCTTGGGAACAGGGGTGTGGATCGGACTGCATGAATACAGAACTAGTGATGATAATCGGGCGTACAAGAAACCCTACGNNTCAAGAGAGTTTGCGATCAACTCGCACGGGCTCGACGCTCTGTTTTCATTACGGCGACCGGGGAAATGCCGCCGGTCGCCGACGGACACACGGCCGGCGGACCATTACTTTAGCGGCACCAGGACGACTGCGTCCAAGCCCGCCCTGTAACCGGTCGAATACTTCGACTTGGCGACCGCCTCGACGCGCAGGACTCGCGGGCCCGAGGTTAGTTCAGCCACGGCTCTGGGCAGCGACTTCACGCCGCGCGTGGGAGTCTCGGCGTTGAACGGCTCGCCCAGCGCGACGCCGTTGAGCGACCATTGGCAGACGCCAAAATCCCACGAGGTCGGCGTGAAGACGTAAACCGCGTACCGGCCGTCGGGAATGTCGGCGGGCAGCTCGATTTCGGCCGCATCGCCCGGCTTGTCGAACGGCAAAAACAGCATCCGCTCGCCCGACAACGGCGCGATCCCCTCGGGCACGTGGCGGAACCGGCTCGGCCGAATCCCCGGGCTGGCCTGCCGGACCTTGAGGTCCTCGCCTTCGTAGGCGAGTGCATTGATCCCACCCGGTATGGACAGCGGGTTTTCCCAGTTGCCGAACCAGCCCGGTGGATACTTGCTGTCGCCGTGGACCGAGTAGACGTCGAAGTCCCAAGGCCGCACGACGCCCGGCCATCGGTAGCAGTAGGGCTGATGCCACGGGTCGAGCGGAATCCGCTCGCCCTGCCAATAGGGCGTGCCGACCAACTCGTTGAGCGTCTTCGGATACCGTCCCTTGTCGCGTTCGAACGCCCGAACGGCCGCGTCAAGTTTCTCAACCGTCTCTTTCGCCTCCTTCACGAAGCCGGCGAATAGGACTTCCTCCTGTTTCAGGTATTCCTGAATCCACTCGTGCGGATCCTCGATCGGCAATCGGCGGAAACTCATCGAGTCGAGCCGCAGCGAGTAGCCTTTGCCGAACTCGCCCGTCCGAGGATGCCGCGACATCGGGTTCGCCCCGACGCATTCGAAGCGAACGGCGTACTCGCCGGGCACAAGCTTGTGTTCGCCCAGTTTCAGTTCACGCGTGGTGCCATGCGTGTGGTTTTCCGGCCAGTCTTCCTTCTGCGGAAAGTAATGGTCGAAGAAATCGAATGCCTTATCGAGAACCGCTTGCCGACCGTCGGGATAGACCAGCGAGATTTTCCAGACGCCGTGTTCCTTGTAGAGGTTGGGGAAGATCGACGCGGCGTAGAGTCCCGAGGTCTTGATCGTGAAGGGCAACTCGAACCACGCGCCCACCCTGTCGTTTTCGACGGCCAGACACCGCTTCTGGTTGCACGTTCGGTTGCTGCGCTGCCGGTAGCGAAGTCCCTCCGACGCGCGGATCGTCTCGAGCGACCATGCCGGATCGATCCAGACCTCTTCGAGCACGCGCTGTTCGACTGGCGGGAACTCCCATTTCAGCTTTGCGATTCCTTCCTGATACCAAAAAGCGACCGTCGACCAGTAGTCGGGACGATACTTGAACCCCCATTCCTGAAATTGTCCCGTCTCCGGATTCACGGCGCCAATGTAGCTCCGGCGCTCGAGCTCGAACTTGATCGACTTCGTGAACGGAATGGGGTCGTCGATGTGCCAGCGATAAGCGGTGATGCGCCGCTGGTCGCCCGTCGGTTCGCAGATGGTCGTGCCGACCCGATCGCCGGAGGTCAAACGTAGATTCCAGGCGTCGTTGAAGTAGTCTTCCGCGCCCGTTCCGATGATCGAGGGGACTTCCTCGCCGTCGATGTAGAACCGGTC
>DOEZ01000100.1 GCA_003532715.1 Planctomycetaceae bacterium | reverse complement strand
CTCCTCGACCGTGATCACGCCGTCCTGTCCCACGCGTTGGAAGGCGTCGGCCATGATCTTGCCGATCTCGCGGTCGTTGTTGGCCGAGATGGACGCCACGTTGACGATGTCCGCGGCCTTGTCGATGGAGACCGGCTTGGCGAGCGAAGCCAGCTTCTCGACCACGGCCTTGGCAGCCAGTTCCATCCCGCGCTTCAGCGCCATGGCGTCGGCCCCGGCCGTCAGGTTCTTAAAGGCCTCTTTGTACAGAGCTTCGGTCAGGACGGTCGCGGTCGTGGTGCCGTCGCCGGCGACCTCGTTGGTCTTGCTGGCGGCTTCCTTGACGAGCTGGGCGGCGAGGTTTTCGTAAGGATCGTCGAGATCGACGTCCTCGGCGACGGTGACGCCGTCCTTAGTGACCTTCGGAGCGCCCCAACCTTTGTCGAGGACGGCGTTTCGACCGCGGGGACCGAGCGTGCTTCGGACGGCGCGTGCCAGCTTCGACACTCCGACGGCCAGCGGCTGCCGCGCTTCGTCCTCAAAGACCATTTGTTTTGCCACAGCGGATTCCTCCTGTTGCTGGGGAGAAGACATCCCCGCCGGGGGAGATTGACGAAACGGGTCGCCCGGTCGGGATCATTTTTCACATCGCGTTGGCAGCCGCAAGTTGGCAGCCGCGAACAATAGACGCCCTTGTGATGCAACCGGCGTGCCAAGACGGCGAGACAAGACTGAAGGTGTTGGCACATAACGGCTTGCGATGCGACTTACGGTTTACGGTGCCAGGCACCGGCCGAACGACCGGACAGAGCGTGCCATTTTGGCAGAGGTGCTGGCCTTCACAATTCTTGTAGGGTGCGTCTGGACGCACCGTGCCATTCTTGTAGGGTCCGTCTGGACGCACGGCCGCCGGCAACGGAAGGCGAGCGAATTGGTGCGTCGCGACGCACCCTACACTTACGGCGACTCGTGAAACCCCGGCGATCACCCCTTCATGGGGAGACTTACTACAACCATTTTGGTGAGCCGATTTCTGCAACAATACTCTCCGTGTTGCGTTTTGTTTAGGTCATCGCGCAGAGGCGGCAAGTGTCGGCTGTTAAATAGGTTATGGGTTGCGCTGTTTTTCGTAAGTGGCAAATCGTCTTTTGGGGGGCATGTTGCAAAAGCCCTATCGCTTGAGGGGGTAGTCGGTGCGGATTACGGTCGAGTCGGCGGCTATTTTCTACCCTGTTTCTCACCGCGAAGGCACGAAGGGCTCGAAGGTGGATGTATCTGGATGTATTCGACGGCATCGCGTCGTGGCACGCGTGATCGAATGAATGCTTTCATAGCATGGGGCTGGGGCGATTTCCAGTGCAAAAAATGGCCACCTGGCGGGAAGGGGAGTTGGGGGAGGGATTCACGCGACGACGCTTAATCGCGAAAATGAGAAAAGGCGAAATCGTGAAGCTCGTACCTCGTTCCTCGTACACTGAAGACGACATTAGCCAGAAGGAGCCCATCATGTCACGCACCACTCGTCGGGATTTCATACGAACCGCGGCGGCCGGGGCGGCGGTTGGCGTGGGCGCTGGAGCGCTCAAGGCCGAGGATCTGGGCGGCGCCGGCGCCGGCGCCGGTGCCGCGGACGGCGGATCGGCTAACGCTGCCGGTGTCTCGAAGTCGGATATCGTCGAGTATGAGCTGCTTTTGCCTTACCAGTTCGAGCGCCGCGTCGAACAATGTCCGCTCATCTATATCCCGGTCGGCGCTCTGGAATGGCACGGCGAACACATGGCGCTCGGCAATGACTCGATCAAGATGCACGCGATTTGCCGCGAGGCGGCGAGGCGCGGGGGTGGCGTGGTCTTTCCGCCGGTTTTTTACGGCGTGCCTTTTATGGTCGGATTCGGCAAGAAATACCAATTCAAGGCCAACGTGCCGGTAACGGAGCCGTTTCTCGAACAACTTCTGAACACGACGCTTGGCGCGATGGAAGAAGTCGGTTTCAAGGCGGCCATCGTCATCACGGGCCATACCTCCGGAGAACAGATGAGATTGATGAAACGTGTCGCACAGAACTATCAAGGGAAGATGAAGGTCTACGGCACGTACGATAACGAGTGGGGTAAGGAGATCAACTACACCAGCGATCATGCCGCGATGTGGGAGACCTCGATTCTTTCCTACCTGCATCCGGAACTGGTTGAGATGGATCGTTTGCCGAAAGATGTCAACGTGAAGCTCGAAGGCGTCGGCGGCAAGGATCCACGAATCCACGCGTCGCCCGAGTTGGGCAAGAAGGCGATCGACGCCGTGTCGCGCGACCTGGCCGCGCTGGGCCAGCGGTTGTTGTCGGACAACGAGCAGTCGTAGGGTGCGTCTGGACGCACCAGCGGCGGCATTGGAAAAAGCACGATTTGGTGCGTCGCGACGCACCCTACGAATCTGAAGGCGTGCGCAAATGGACACGATGGAGCAGGAGCTGATTTCTCGGATTAGGGAGGCTTTCGGCCATGTGACATTGGGCCGTGGGGTGTCTCTCAATATGACCGAGTATTATGATTCGGGTGGATGCGTGCCCGAATTCGCGGAGAAAGCCAAAAGTGATGAACGTCATGATTGGACGAAGATACCCGACTCCACCCTGGAGAGATTCACGGTCACGTTTAGTTTCACGGATATCGATGGATTTCGGTTCTACCTGCCGGCGTACATGATCTATACGATCAAGAACCATCGTACAAGTGACTCCGTGATATCCGATTTCACGATTTATGCGATTGATACTGAACACCCTCTGTTTCAAGATGTCGGCCTGCTGAATGTATTCAGCGAAGCGCAGCTTCAATGCATCATCAGTTTCCTGGAGTACTGTTTGAAGAATGATGGTACCTGCGATGGAGATGTGGCAAGAGTAAACTTGCATAAGATCAGAAACGCGCAGAATAACAAACGGCGGCACGAGGGGAGACGGGAGAACTGACACGGATTCTGGAAGTCTGGACGCATTGGTGGTGGCGTAACCGTTTACGAGTTTAGGTTTTGTTATCGATTCTATTTGTCTCCATGGAGTTCCCCGCCATGCCCCCATCTCGACACGCTACGCGTCGAACGTACTTCATGTCCTTGGCGTTCGCCTTGACGGTGGCGGCGATTTGTTTCGTGGTCCAGTGGCAACGGAGCGGAGACCCTCGCCACTATCTGAACGGGCATTATTACGGCCAGCTAAAGCACGAAATCGAATCGATTGGTCGGGCCATAGACGAATGGCGAGAGACGCACGGCAAGCTGCCCGAGTCGTTGGCAATGCTCGGCGGCGATGAGCGTCAGGGCGATTCGTATATTCGACTCAATGACGAAGGAGAAGTGGCTGATTGGTGGGGTAATCCACTGGTCTATCGGATCGAAGGCGACCGTTTTGAGTTGATTTCGTATGGCGAGGACGGCAAGCCGGGTGGGGTATGGTTCGACAGCGACATCGTCCATGGCGATCCCTACCCGCCGGAGAGCTTCCCGCCTTCGCTGGGCGTTTTCTGGTCGAGTGAACACGGGAGCAAGGCGATCATGCTTGCGATGCTGACCGGCCTGTTTTGCTTCGTTTGCGGTTTTGTTCTTCTCCGCGAGGAAGCGGCGCCGCCCGACGCGACCGACGAGCAACGGGCCGAGTTCAAGAGACGGCAACGCGGTCCCATGGCGTCGCGTTTGCTCGGACTGACGGCAGTCACCCTCTTCGCCGTCGGCGCGGCTCTTGCGCTCGGAATGGTCCACCTCATTCACGGCGAGTATCATTGACCGATGAAGTTCCGATACCTTGCCGATCCGTTGTTCCTCGCGGCCGTCGTCGTGTACCTGGTGAACCGATATGTCTTTGAGCCGTACATCGCGCGGTCGTTTTTCAGTTCCTACGTCAACGACCTGATCTGTATTCCGTTTTGCGTGCCGATCATGGTTTGGGCGATGCGGGTGACGCGAGTTCGTCGTCACGATTTGCCGCCCACACCGTCCGAGATTTTGATACCGCTTCTGGTTTGGTCGGTTGCCTTTGAGCTGATTTTTCCGACCGTTGGCCCGCTGGTTGGCTGGACTTTCGCCGATCCGAACGACATCTTGTGTTACGCGGTGGGCGCGTGTGTTGCCGCGATGTTTTGGCGATGCTGGTACGCTGCGCCGAGGGTGGAGGCGAGTGAATTGGTGCGTCGCGACGCACCCTAC
>DOEZ01000080.1 GCA_003532715.1 Planctomycetaceae bacterium | reverse complement strand
GAAGGAGATGCTGACAGCGCGCGAGATACTTGAACCATGCCCGACCCGGCTCGAACCAGGTGAGCGTACGCTCGATGCACGTTCCCCAGGGGCCGAAGGTCATGCCCGGCAGACGGTCCATCCACGGCTGCATGGCGTAGCGATGAAAGACGAACCGGTTGACGCCCTCGGCGAACATCCGATCGCCCAAGGCTTTGATCTTGTACGGGTGATTTTGCCATTTGCCTTCGTGGTCGGTCGCGGTGAACGCCTCGGCCGCGACGATCTTTCGACATGCCGCGTGGGCGGCCGAAGAGGCCCATTTGGAAGTCGGGTCCTGCTCCAAGACCCAACCGGGGCTTCCATTGGCTCCCAACGACCGGACCCAAAACTCCGACATCGGTATGTCCATGCGCGAGGCGGCTTGCAGGTAGTCGAAATCTCCTCCATAGGCCTCGGCCGACATGATCATGCCGTGCTTCTTCGCGAGTTCGCGTAAATGGCCGAAGTAGTTGTCGGCCATCATGTCGGCCAGCGTCTTGCGATAATCCCAGAGAAACCGCTCCGATACTTCGGGACTTTCGACAATATATCCGACGAGTGTCGCGTAGTAGGGACTCGGATCGTACCCGCGACGCGACTTGAACTCCTCCCGGAGTTTCGACGTCCAGTTCTGGCTGCCCACCTCCCAACTGTCGACGTGCGTGCCGACGAGCGACTTGCCGGCCAACGGGCCGACGTCGGCGATTAACTTGGCCAAAAACCCGTCGAAATGCTTCTCCATGGCCTCCTTGCTCAGCTTGTCGCATTCCAGTCCGACGCCGTGCGGCGTGCAAGGATGATTGCGCCGGCCGTTGGTGGTGTGGCCAAGCCGCAACAAGACCCAGTTTCCCTCGGGCACGTCCCATTGCAGACGCCCCTCGGCGTCCACTTCCGACGTCAGATCGACGATTTTCGCCGACGGAATCCCGGCGGCGTTGGCATCACCGACAACGGGATCGATTCGTTTGCCGTGGACATAACCCGCCTTGGCTTGCCAGTTCTCGATCCGAGGCGTTGTCTTGCCATCCGCATCGCCGGCCGTCGCCGGGCCCCCTTGCGGATCGTCTTGGACATCGGGAATGGCCAGAATCGCGATGTCGCGATAGTAATCGAGTTTGGCGGGAGGGGAAGGCAAGACCGCGTCGAAACGCGACGGACCCTTCACGCGAATTTCGGACGAGGTGAGCACCTGCATCGAGTTCTCGACCGTGTTCCACGGCCCGCCGCTTCCCGTCCACCCGTCATCGTTGTTCATGATGATTTCCAGGCCCAGGCGGTCGGCCTCGGCGACGGCGAACGCAAACAACTCGCGCCACTCGGGCGTCATGAAATCGACCTTGCCGGGCAGAATCCCCGTGCTGACGCTCATGATCAGCGTGCCGCCGATGCCAACGCGTTTCATCGCCTCCAGGTCGGCCGTGATGCCTTGCTTCGTGATGTTGCCGTTCATCCAGAACCAATAGACCCACGGCCTCGCGGCGTCGGGAGGAGACTCGAACGCTTTCTCCAGGGTTTCGCCCGCGAGACAAGGCGCGGCGAGAAGACCCGAGGCGGCCACGAATGCCAGAAGTAGGAAACGGCGAAGAGGCGACTCGGAGAACGAGAACATGGCGATACTCCTTCTGGGCGAGACTTCGACGAAAGACGTCGACGCTTGGTGGGACGACGGCCATATTGTACCAAGCGACAAAAGGCGAAAACAAGCGTTGCCCTTCCGGCCTTTTGCGACATGCGGCGGGGTCGCGATCGGGCCCGGGATTTCGCGATTACCCCAATGCTAGGCGATTCGGGAGCCGCGAGGGTCGCGACACCGCTTTGAATTATCCGGCTATTTGCGACAAACTCGACCCTTGCGGCAACGGTCCACGATCGCACGTGTCCGCTTTCGTCGAGCAAAGACGGCTATCCGCAACGGAGCCATCGCTGGGTCCGGGAGAACCGGACATGAATGCCAAGAATCGTGCCGTTTCCAATTCGTCCGTTATGCGATGGGTCCCCTCCCTCACGGTCGGGGCTCGGTCTTCAAGTTGTCGGAAAGCAACTCGGGAACTGGAAGCGGCGCGAAAATCCCCATCGCCGGCGGCAAACGCCGCGCGGAGCAAGCGACCTTCGCCATCACCAACGTCTCGATTCGTTTGCGCTACCGCAGAGCACCCAGCATCGGACCCGGCATACCGCCGGGAAAACCACCGGGCATGCCGCCACCCGGTTGGGTCGATGGATTCTTGACCCGTTCGATGTCCTCCTCGTCCTTGACGTCGACGTGAACTCGGAGCGTCCCGTCGGGATCCAATACGAGAATCTCGCCGGGCCACGTGGCGGCGCGATGTCGGCTGCCGCGCATCCGCTCTCCTCCTCGCAGGTCAAGCACGACCATCTCGGTGCGGTAGTCGATTTTCTCCTTCGGGGGCTCGGCCGCGGCGGCGCGGCGAGAACGCGGCGTCCTCCTGGCCGGCCTTGCTTCACCCTCCAAGCCCATGCCCTCCATCACGGGAGGCAGCATTGGGTCGCCCATCGGCCCGCCGAGAACGCCAGCCGCCGGCTCACGCTCGGGGACTTCGCGATCGAGGAAGTTGGCCAGCGTGCCGCGCGCCACCTCGAATTCGTCGTAGACCTCCTCGCCCGTCTCCTCGTCCCAGTGTATAGCCAGGATCGTACCCGACGGACCACGACTCGACGGCGTCACCGAAGCCGCCAAGAGTCGGTCGTCGCGCGGCACGAAGACCATGTCGCTTGGCTTGCTCGGATCGGAAACGATATATCGCTTCCACTGCGCGGGGTCTTTCATCCGCTCGCGCAGTTCGGGCACAAGGTCGTTTTCGGAATAGCCGTAGTTCGGATTGGCCACGGCGACCCTCACCCGATAGCGATACCGCTTGCCCGGCTCGACGTTATAGTCGAAGAACCGAAACAGCAGATAGGGCGACGCGCTCAGGTCTCGGGCAGTCTGGCCCCCGCCAAATCCCATCACGCCGCCTCCCGCTCCCATGGCGCCGGCGGGTCCCATGGGCACCATTGGCCCATCTGGTCCCATCGGGACCATTCCACCCATTGGGCCCATTGGTCTACCCGGGCCGGGGCCGCCGAAACCCGCCGGACCGCCCATCCCCATGGGGCCGGCGTGGCCGCCGCCCAGTTCGTCGAGTTCATCGGCGCCCGGCGTCCCCGGTCCCGGCGTGGCCTGTTCCGCGCCGCCTTCCATCGTGCCGGCGACGTAAATTGGGATTTCGGGATCGTGCGCCACCTCCGCGCCCCATTGCTGGCCGTCGAAACGCGGGGGCAGCGGAAACGCCAGGATTGGATCGACGAACCGCTGGGTATCCACCAGGTCCTGACCTTGTCCTTGGTAGCGGGCGTATTCGGTAGCCAATCGACCGTAGGGCTTCTTCCACACCAGTCTCTCGTCCGACTCGCTTTCGTCGGTCACTTCCGCCCGCTCCACCTCGAAACTGAGAAACCTGGGCCAGAAATCAACCGCGGGATCATGATTTCGAGCGGCTTGAAAACACTTCTTGTACGATTCGTGATACTCCTTCAGATCGATCAATCCGGTGAGAACCACCCAGCGTTGGCCCAGCGGTCCCGCCTGGGTCGGCCCACCCGCGGCGGCGACGGGCATTCCCATTCCGCCCATCGCCGCGCCCGGTTGACCCAGACGACCCACACCCGCCGTGGCACGCAAATCCTCGACCGGAAATAGCTCGGGCTGATCGCGCAGACCCGGAGGAGGAAACAGGGGCGGATCGAATACGGTGTTCCATACGTAGGGAGTCACGGTTGGCGGTTCGATAATTCGAATTTTGGCCAGAGGATCCTCGGGTTTCACGGTGAGCGTCTCGGGGCGAGAACGGTTGACGTGCTCCCGCGCCTCCTGGGCCGCGCGCGACAGTTCCTCGGGCGTCTTGTTGAACCGTTTCACGCCAGTCGCCAAGTAAATGAAGACGAGAAAACATAGAATGGCCGCCGCGAAGGCGATCTTCTCGCCGTTTTGCGAGAAGAAGTTCACGATCGACCTCTTGTCCAACTTCAGCTTCGTTTTCATGACGGTCCTCCCAGGACTCGGCCTTCGAACTAGGGGGTGATGGGTGCGGGGGCCGGCTCCGTCGGCGTCGGGGCGACGTCGGAGGTAGGCGGAACGGCCGGTACGGTTGGAGCGGCGGCCGGTACGGCCGGTACGGCCGGAGCCGTTGGCGTGATTTCCTCGGCGCGCTCGACCTCTTCTCGCCCTTCTTCCAACGGCGAAGGCAGGTATATGTATATGATGCCGCGAAGATCGATCGTAACCTCGTACCACGTCTTTTCTTGCTCGCCGAATTGGCCGCCCATGGTCATGCCGCCTCCCATTCCTTCCAATCTCATGC
>DOEZ01000292.1 GCA_003532715.1 Planctomycetaceae bacterium | reverse complement strand
CCGCGATTGAAGCGACGACTCCGGAAGGTAGCCAGTCTCCGACATGCCCAGCGGCGCGAAGAGGTTCTGTCGCGAGAAGTCACGGAGCGTCATGCCCGACACTCGCTCAACCAGTCGTCCAAGAACGAGGAACCCGACATCGGTGTAAATCAGCTTGGCGCCCGGTGCGGCAATGGGCCGCAGCGCGAAGATGCGTTCCCAAGCAAGCTCGGCACCGTCCCGATAGTCGCGCAGGTGGTTGTCGGCAATCAAGCCCCCCTGATGCGTGAGCAATTGCCTCACGGTAATTGCCTCTTTGCCGTTCTGGGCGAATTCGGGCAGATAGCGGGCTACGGGCGCGTCGAGATCGATCCGTCCGCGTTCAACCAGGATCATGACGCTCGTGGCCGTGGCGATCGGCTTGGTGAGCGAAGCGAGGTCGAAAACCGTGTCGGTCGTCATTGGCACCGGCGACGGCCGGACCTGCTTGTCGCCGTAGGCTTTCAGCAGGACCAGCTTGCCTCGACGACCAACCCCGACGACGCAGCCGGGCATTTTCTTCTCGGCGATGGCCGCCGCCACCTCGCGGTCGATTTCGCGAAGCTTGCCCCCGTCCATGCCGACGGCCTCGGGTTCGACCATTGGCAATTTGGGCGGCGCGGCCGCAACGGACGGCGCGACGAGGGGCAAGACAACGGTCAACAGAACGAAAAACCGGTGGTAAGCATTGCCAGTCATGCCGTACTCCGTGCTTCGTGGTCAGAGAGGCTTCTTTCGCCCACGATACCAGCGAACCAGCCACCAAACCGCGATCAAAAACAGGGCCCCAATAAGGGCCGAAACCAGGTCCTCTAGCGTGATTCGGATGTCTCGCAATCCCGCAAGGAGTCCGGTCACGCTGAAGAAGGTTCCACCGATCAGCGCGCCGCCCATGCCGACGGCCAGATTCGTCCAACGGCCGAGCCCCTCCCTTTTCAGGGTGACAAACCGTCCGACGAGGTTCCCGGCCAAGGCGCCGACGATGATCCAGACGATCAGTTGGCTGAGGGTCAGATTGGGCATCTGTGAGTTCTCCGAATGGTGTTATTTCTGTTTGAAAACGGCATGTAACCAAAGGGCCGTCCCGGCGGCATTCCGTCCGTCTCCGCGTGGTTCGGCGACGGCGGCCGGCGCGATCGGCACGACGTCGTCAAGGTACTCCATCTACGGCCGGAAAGGCAATACCACCACCGGGAGGGAAATGTATTGATCCGAAACGGCTTTCGTATCCAAAGTCCAAGGCGGCGACGATTGCGTCCCGCGGCCTCACCCGGTGAGCCACAAAAAAACCGCGGCATTTCCGGAAAGGCCGAAGGCTCCCAGAAACGCCGCGGCCTGGTATGGGTCGCGTTGTTCGCCGTGAGACGCCGCGAACGAACACTAGGTGGTCGGCGTATTGCTGTCGGTCGTGTTGCCGAACGTGTTCTGGTTGGCGCCGCCCGTGTAGCCGCACGAGTTGCGTTTTGTGCCGCACGAGTTGGCGTTGGTGTTCTGCTTGCCCGTCGTCTGACGATTTGTACCGCCGGTCGTGCTGCCGCCTTGGGAACCGGTCGCGTTCTGCGTGGTCTGATTGCAGCCGCACGAACTGGTGGCGTATTCGTTCTGGTCGGTCACCCAGTTCCAAGCCTCTTCGGTCTGCCGCGAAGTGAAGCACTCAATCTGGGCGTTGTGGAAGACCATCTTGGTGAAGTCGGTCATCCACTGATTCCAGGCCGAATCGCTCACGATCGCGCAGCGCTCGATCTGACCGCAGTGCTTCACGTCGAACTGGACCTCGTCCATCAACGCTTGCCAGGTAATCCCCTCGAAGTTCGTCATTTCGCAGTAGCAGCGCATGCTGCCGTATTGCTGAATGACTTGTTCGAGTTGCGGAATGAACTGCTGATAGTCTTCGTGAACCAGCTTGCCGTTGACGCGCAAGGCGACGACATTGCTCGTGCTTTGAGGAAGAATCTCGATCATCAGTCTCTCTCCTGATTCTTTAGGAAGTGGCGAGTAATGAGGCGGCCGGGGTATTTGTTACAAGAAGTGGGTGGCCGCGCTCCTGCTGGAAAAATGTAGGTTTTTTTGCCGGGAACCGCCCGAGGCAAACGGGAAATGGCCGAAAACGCCGACATTATGACCCGGACAGGGGGGTCCTGCGGATCTTGCGAACGGAGTGCGGCGAGCACCGACGCGGGATATCGCTGCAAACGCTTCTGGGTTAGGTACTTACGTTCCTCGTGCATCGAACGTGCGTAGTAAACGGAAGTGGACGTCCAACCGTTGCAGTTGCCGCAGCCTGATTCCACAATGTAGGAATGAGAAGCGACTGGTCTTGCCGCCGTTCTTGCGGCCTGTTCGTACACCCTATTCCACGAGAGGAGTCGTTCATGTCTTCCCGACGAAAATCGACCGTGATTGGGGCATTACTTCTTGCCGTCGCCCTGGTTTCCCTCACCCGTTTCACGAAGGCACAAGGGACGGAATCTCAACGGCTCCGTGCCCCCGGTGGGGCGGTCGAAAAACTCGCCGGCGGATTTCTATTCACCGAAGGTCCGGCGTGCGATGGCAAGGGCAACGTGTACTTCACCGACATCCCCAACCAGCGCATCCATGTTTGGACGAAAGAAGGCAAGCTCACGACTTTTCGCGAGAAGAGTGGCGGCGCGAACGGCCTCTATTTCGACCGCGAGGGAAATCTATTGGCCTGCGAGGGAGCCAGTCGCCGCGTCACATCAATCTCGGCGGACAACCAGGTGACCGTTCTGACCGACCGCTACGAGGGCAAGAAGCTCAATAGCCCGAACGATCTTTGGATCGACTCCAAAGGCGGCGTCTACTTCACGGATCCGCGCTACGGCAAGGAAGACGACCTACAGCAAGGCGGCTTTCACGTCTACTACCTGCCGCCCGACCGAAAGAAACTGGTCCGGGTGATCGACAATCTCGTCAAGCCCAACGGCGTCATCGGCACGGCCGACGGAAAGCGACTCTTCGTGGCCGACGCGGGAGCCGACAAAACGTACGTCTACCGTATCCAACCGGACGGGTCACTTACCGATCGGAAGCTGTTCGCGCGGATTGGCTCGGATGGCATGACGCTCGACGAGAAAGGCAATCTGTACCTGACCCGCGACGCGGTGCGCGTTTACGATCCGGACGGAACGGAGGTGGCCGTCATCGAGGTTCCCGAGACCCCGTCGAATGTCTGTTTCGGCAGCGCCGATCGCAAGACGCTGTTCATCACGGCGCGCACAAGTCTCTATTCGATCCGAATGACTGTGCAGGGACAATAGCCCGGATTATTCATCAACATGTAGATGGCAAGGCAAACCTTCGTTCTGGTGGGGCTTCGGTCGCTC
>DOEZ01000196.1 GCA_003532715.1 Planctomycetaceae bacterium | reverse complement strand
GCCCAAGCGACCCGGGCGAACCGACCTTCGTCCTCCAAGGCGGCGGCCCCTATCTGGGCTCCGGCAGTTTCAAACCGGTCGAACTCGCACGCAACAACTATCTGGGCGTGTTCGGCGTGCTCGACTTCCACGATGTCTGTCCCACGGGCAGTTGCGTCGGCGACGGCACGTTCTTCCTCAATCGAGGCGTGGTGCATCGCGACTTCAGGGACGGTCTGAGCCAGACTTTCATCGTCGGCGAACGGAGTTCGAAGCTCGCGCCGTCCACGTGGGTCGGCATGGTCACCGGCGGCGAGCACGCCCCGGCCCGCATCGTCGGCGTTGCCGCCTTTCCGCCGAACTCCGAAATCGAAGAAGAACACTATATGCACAACTTCAGCAGCTTCCACCCAAGCGGCACGCATTTTCTCGCCGGCGACGGAGCCGTGCATCTGATCGGCGACGACATCGACCAAAGAGTCTACCAGGGACTATGCACCCGCGGCGGTGGTGAACTGGTCGGCCAGTTCTTCACGGGCCGGTAGTATTCTCACCACGGAGCCACAGAGAACACGGAGATAATATCTGGATTCGGCAATTGAATCGCATCTTCCCTTGACGGGTTGGTTTGCTACATTTGTACAATGCGGTTGTTCGACGGAACCTCCGTGCTCTCCGTGACTCCGTGGTGAAACGTCCCGAATCGGTAACGTGCCATGAACACCCAACTCCCCTGGCTTCTTTACGGCGCGAACGGCTACACCGGCCGCCGCATTGCAGAGGAGGCTGTCCGCCGCGGTCGGCCGCCTGTCGTCGCCGGTCGCGACCCCGCGAAGACCGCCGACGTGGCCGCATCGCTCGGATGCGAGTCGCGAGTCTTCGCCTTGGACGATCCGGCGGCCGTTCGCCGGCAACTCGCGGGCGTGGCGGCCGTGTTGCACTGCGCCGGGCCCTTTTCGGCCACGGCCGAGCCGATGATCGAAGCCTGTCTGGCCTCGGGCGTTCACTATCTCGACATCACGGGCGAAATCGACGTCATCGAGCACTCCGCCTCGCAAGACGCCCGAGCACGCGCCGCGGGGGTCGCACTGCTGCCGGCCGTCGGATTCGACGTCGTGCCGAGCGACTGCCTCGCCGCGATGCTCCACCGGCGGTTGCCCGACGCGATCAAACTCGAACTGGCCTTTGCCGGCACGGGCACGATCAGCCGTGGAACGGCCCGAACCATGCTCGAAAACCTCCCCCAAGGCGGCCGCGTGCGAATCGACGGCCGGATTACCAAGGTGCCGCTGGCCTGGAAATCGAAGGAGATTTCCTTCCGCGCCGGGCTACGCACGGCCGTCACGATCCCCTGGGGCGACGTCGCCTCGGCGTGGCATTCGACGGGCGTCCCCAACATCGAGGTCTATCTAGCCATGGATCGACGGCACATCGCCTGGTTGCGTCGGCTCCGGCCGGCGGCGAGCCTGCTTCGGCTCCCCTGGCCCGAGCCGCTTGTCGAGCGCGTTCTGCGCCGGTTCGTGCTCGGCGGCGACAACCCGTCACAACACGCCGAGCGAGGCTCGTTCTGGGGGCGAATGGAAAATGCCGAGGGCCGTTCGGTCGAGGCCACGCTCGAAACGCTCGACGGCTATTCGCTGACTGTCGAGACCGCGCTGGCCTGTCTCGACAGAGTCCTGGCCGGCGACGTCGCACCAGGCTTCGCCACCCCCTCGAAAGCCTTTGGCCCCGACTTCATCTTCGCGATGCCCCAAACCAACGTCGAGTGGCCGTAGCATGCGGCGATCCAGACCAGGCGGCGTCCATGTTGCGACAGTCAACCCGGGCTTGCCGTACCACTTTCGGGCGGACCCGGTCGGTTCGCCCTCGATTTCGCCGATTCACCCCACGCGAATACAGCGGTCAGCCTCCTCCCCGCCGGCCGCGGCACACGTTGAACGCGTCGGCCGGCTCGGTTATCTTGGGACGTAATGCGAGCCTGCCGTCCGGCGAGCTCGAACGGGTCGCACGACCACCGAGCATCCACCGCCATGATTACACGAAAATTGCCGATTACCCTGGGCGTCGTTATGATCGTCCTTTTGATCGTGCTGATCGTGGGGTGGGTCTTCCTCTCGGTTTTCGGGGCGATCACCCAACAGCGGTCGGCTCCGTTCTACTGGACGGTCCTTTCGGTGGGCACGGTGTTGTACATTCTGCTGCTGGTGGGCGTTTCGCTCTACTTGGCATTGTCGGTCAAGGCCATCAACCTGAACCGTCGTCAGTCGAACTTCATCGCCAGCGTAACGCACGAGCTAAAGTCGCCGATCGCATCGATGAAGCTCTACCTCCAGACGTTGAATCGCCACCAGATGCCCCCCGAGCAGCAGGCCGATTTCCATCGGTCCATGCTCGAGGACGTCGAACGGCTCGACCATCTGGTCGACCAGGTGCTTGACGCGGGCCGGGTCGAAACGGCGCCCGAGCCGGCCGATTTCGAGAATATCCCCCTGCACGACGTACTCCTCGATTGCGCCGAGACGATATGCCTTCGCTATCGGGTCGATCGGCAAGTCGTTCGAACACAACTCGAACCCTGCCTCGTGCGAGCCCGGCGGGGTGATCTCGACATGATCTTCCGCAACCTGATCGACAACGCCGTGAAGTACGCCGGCAGCCCGCCCGAAGTCGAGGTCCGCCTGACGCGGTCCGACAACAATCGGGCAATCGTGTGCGTCGAAGACAACGGCCGGGGAATCCCCCCCGCGATGCGGCGGAAGGTCTTCGGCCGTTTCGTCCGACTGGGAAAGGAGTTGCAGCGGGACCGGCCGGGCACCGGTTTGGGGCTTTACATCGTCCGGACCCTGGTCGGTCGGATGCGCGGCAAGGTCCGGGCCCTCGATCGACCGCAAGGCGAAGGGACCGTCTTCGAGGTTGAGTTGCCCGCAGTCCGTGAAACACAAGCGTGATGGGGAATCGTCATGCCGACGAAACATATTCTGGTTGTCGAGGATGAAGAACATCTGGCCAAGGGGATTAAATACAATCTCGAGGCCGAGGGATACCGGGTGACGGCGGTGGGCGACGGACCAACCGCCCTACGCTGCATCGAGAAGCACCCCGACGTTGCCCTCCTGGTTCTCGACTTGATGTTGCCCGGCATGAGCGGTTACGCGGTCTGCGAGTCGTTGCGGGCCGCGGGTCACAACATGCCCGTTCTCATTCTCAGCGCCCGGACGCTCGCCGAGGACCGTGCCCGCGGATTTAACGTCGGGGCAAACCAGTACATGATGAAGCCGTTCGACCTGGACGAGTTTCTCAGCCGCGTCAAGAACCTGCTTCGACTGCACGACGCCAGGCAATCGGCCCCGCGGTCGCGTCTGACGGTCGCCGAACAATTCGAGTTCGCCGGCGCCAAGATCAACTTCGAGACCTTCGAGGTCGATGTGCGCGGGCATCCCGTCCGCATGACGCACCTCGAGATGAAGCTCTTGCGCTACTTCGTCGAAAAC
>DOEZ01000599.1 GCA_003532715.1 Planctomycetaceae bacterium | reverse complement strand
GGCCTGTTGGGCGTTTGCTCGCTGGCCGTTCGGCGTCGGAGTTAGACGACCGGTTTTTTGAAAACTGGCATGGTTTCGGGCCGTCCGAAAAGGCGGCCCGCGACCGACATTATCCAATGGGCCCGCCGGTCAAGTAACCTCAGCGCGGGGGCACTTGCCGGCGGGCCTTTTGAGTCTCGACATTGTGTAGGGTGGATCGAGCGAAGCGAGCCCCACCAAGGTCATCGGGCAGGCCAACCGAGCGGATCGTATTCCACGCAACCGTGATCAACCACTCCGAAAACCTGGTGTCCATGATGAAAAACCTGCTTGTTCTGCCGCTTTTGACATGCCTGTTGCTTGGCCTCCTGGCCTGCTCGATTCCCTCGGCACTGGCCGTTGACGCCAATCCCATCTCGCCCGGCTCGTGGACGATGGTCCTTCTGCCCGACACGCAGAACTACTGCGACACCGATGCGCGGGCCCTGATCTTCAACGCGCAGACACAGTGGATTGCCGATCATCAGGCGTCGCACAACATCCAAATGGTCCTGCACCAGGGTGACGTCACCAACACCAACTACGCGTCTCAGTTCGACCGAGCCAAAATCGCTTTGGGAATCTTGGAAACGGCCGGCGTGCCCTATTCGGTCGGCCCGGGCAATCATGACTATGCTCTCTCCACCCGGACCTCGCTGTTCAACAGCCCAACCTATTTCGGTCCCGGTTCGGCGTATGCCAACCAGGCCCACTTCGCCTCGGGCAACGGCGGCTTTTTCGAGGCGGGCAAGACCGACAATAGCTATCTGACGTTCAACGCCGGCGGCGAGGATTGGCTCGTGTTCTCGGCCGAATTCGGCCCCCGCAACGAAGTCGTCGCGTGGATGGATTCGGTGGCGGCGGCCCATCCAAATCACAACAAGATTCTGAATCTCCACGCCTACATGTACAGCGACGATACCCGGTACGACTGGGCGACCTACGGCGCGGCCCAGAGTTGGAACCCGCACTCGTACGCACTCAGCGGCACAATCAACGACGGCCAGGAGCTTTGGGATAAACTGGTCAAGAAACACGATAACTGGAAATTCACCTTCAACGGCCACGTGATCAATGACGGCACGGGCTGGCTGGCCAGTGAAGGCGACAATGGCAACGTGGTGCATCAGATTCTGGCGAACTATCAAATGCGGGCAAACGGCGGGGATGGCTACCTGCGGATCATGGAATTCATGGCCGACGGCGACACGGTGAAGGTATCGACCTACTCGCCCTACCAGGGAGCCTACCTCACCGCCGCCGACCAGGACTTCACGCTGAGTATGACGACGTTGCCGCCCGAGCCGCCGCCACCACCGGTAATTCGAGGCGTCTCGGCCGCGGCCATCGATGTGCCCGCCGGCAGCACGACCAATGAGGCGAGCACCTGGAACATCGTCGGTTCGGGCCCCGGCGAAGTCACACTCATAACGCCGCCGAATGTAGCCGATCTGTCGATCGCGTTCGACGGTATCCACACGGCGCGCAGCCAAGGCGTGATGATGGCCACGGTCCGCCAAAACCTGCGCGACAATGCGTATTACAGCACGGTCGAAGTCTCGCATGTCAACTACTTCCCAGGACTGGGCGTTCCCATTGGGAGCGACGTCCTGCAAATCGCCACCAGCCGGGCAACCAACGGCGGCGAATACAACGCGAACGTCGCGGTGGCCATGTTCCCCTTCGCCGACGGCTGGATCAGCGGACACGTGACCGGCGCGGGCGCATTGCTCGAAGGCCAAGGCGTCGAGGCGAACAACGTCAGCCGAATCGGTGCCGGCCGTTACCGCCTGTCGATCGACGACGTCGGTTCGCGGACGGATGGAATGCTCTTCGTTGTCGGCGGGGAGAATGGTCACAACAACTACTCGATGGCCCCGCTGCCCGACGGCAGCGGTTGGGAAGTCGCCAGCCGCGACAATACGGCCGCCACGTTCGCCGCGTTGGAGGACAATCGTTGGAGCTTCGTCTACATCGACTATGACGCGCCGGGCCTGACCGGCGGACGTGTCGCCGCCGACAGCAGCCTGACCGCCGCCCGAGGGAGCTTCTCGTTGACGCATCCCAGCACGGGTGTCTACCGGATCACGATTGACGGGTACACGCCCGATGACGGTATCCTGCTACTGACCTCGAGCGGGTGGGAAACCGAAGGCGGTCTCACCACGCCAGCCGACAATATCCTGTCGTACGAGGCCGACGGAAATGCGTTCGTCGTCAACATCCGCGATCGCAACGGTTCGGAGTCACTTCTGGAGAATGGCGAGTTCATCTTCGCCTTCTTGGCGTACGACGGCCAATTGACGCCGTTCGTGCCCGAGCCGTCCGTGGCCTGTCTGCTTCTGTCGGGCATATTTTGGATGCTGGCCGGTCGGCGACGTCTAGCATAGAATGAAGCATGGAAGTCCGCGTCGCGGAAGCTTCAAAGTCACCAGCCAGCCCGAAGGGTCGGTCGAGTAGCCGTAGGGTGGGTCGAGTGGAGCGAGCCCCACCAGAATCACTGTTGTTTGAACGCCCAAACGAACCTGAATTTTCGGAGAAACGTGTGTCCACGATGAAGAGCGTACTTACCCTGTCTTTGTTGGCTGTCTTGGCCGGTTCGATCCCCTCGGCCCTGGCCGTCGAAGCCAATCCCATCTCGCCCAACTCCTGGACGATGATCCTCCTGCCCGACACGCAACATTACGTCGAGGACGCCGCCCGCGCCGCAATCTTCGATGCGCAAACGCAGTGGATCGCCGACCACAAGACGTCGCACAATGTCAAGATGGTTCTGCACCAGGGTGACGTGACGAACAACAATAATGCCGCCCAGTTCAACTACGCCAAGCACTCGATGGACATCCTCAGCGCCGCGGGCGTCCCCTACTCCATCGCCCCGGGCAACCACGATTACGGTACTAATGGTGGTACCTCGACACGCGACTCGTTGTTCAACACCACAACCTATTTCGGTACCGGCTCGGCGTATGCCACGCAGCCGCACTTCGCCTCGGGCAACGGCGGTTTCTTCGAGGCGGGCAAGACCGACAACAGCTACTGCACGTTTAATGCCGGTGGCGAGGACTGGTTGGTCTTTTCGGCCGAGTTCGGCCCCCGCGACGCGGTCGTCACGTGGATCGACTCGGTCGCCTCGGCCCATCCAAATCACAACGTCATTCTGAACACGCACGCCTACCTGTTCAACGACGGAAGCCGATACGACTGGCCCATCTATGGCGCCAATCAGACCTGGAATCCGCACAGCTACGCCATCAACACCTTGCCGGGCGGCGTAAACGACGGCCAGGAACTTTGGGACAAGCTGATCACCAAGCACGAGAATTGGAAATTCACGTTCAACGGCCACGTGCTCCATAGTGGAACCGGTTGGCTCGGCAGCCATGGCGACAATGGCAACGTCGTTCAACAGCTTCTGGCGAACTACCAGATGCGAGCCGAAGGGGGCGAGGGTTATCTGCGAATCCTAGAATTCATGGACGACGGCAATACGGTCAAGGTGTCGAGCTATTCGCCCTATCTGGGCTCCTACCTGACGACGTACGACCAGGATTTCACGATCAAAATGAACCACTTGCCGCCTCCGCCGATCACCGGCGTCTCGGCGGCCGGCTTCTCGGTCCCGACGACTACCAGCGATGCTTCCAGCATTTGGACGATCGTCGGAAGCGGCCCCGGCGATGTCCAAACACTGAGCCCCGCGAACGTCGCCGACCTGTCGATCCAGATCGGCGGCGTTCCGCTCCATCGCAACAAGGGCGTCCTGTTGGCCAGCGTCCGTCAGAATAGTCGCAACGGATTCTACGGCACGGTCGAAGTGTCGCAGCTCAACTTTTTTTCGCTCGACAAGAGCACCTTGCAGGTCGCCACGAGCCGCGCCTATACAAGTAACGAATACAATGTCGATGTGTCCGTCGGCTTCTTTCCCTTCTCCGACGGATGGATCGCCGGTCACGTGCGCGGCGACGGAGCCCTCTGGGAGCATAACGGCGTTTCGGCCGACAATATCGCCCAAGTCGGAACCGGTCGCTATCGCCTGTCGATCGACGGCATCAATTCGCAAGAGGACGGGATGCTGTTCGTCGTCGGCGGTGAAAACGGGCACAACAACTACTCGATGGCCCCGCTGGCCAACGGAAGCGGCTGGGAAATCGCCGCCCGCGACAACACGGCCACGACATTCGGCGCCCTGGAGAACAATCCATGGAGCTTCGTCTACATCGATTACAGCTCTCCCGACCTGACCGGCGGCCGCATTGCGGCCGACGGCGGACTGATCGACGCGCGGGGGAGCTTCGCGCTCACCCAACCCAGCACGGGAGTCTACCGCATTACGATCGACGGCTACACGCCGGGCGACGGCATTCTGCTGCTGACCGCGAGCGGATGGGAAACCGAAGGCGGGCTCACCCTGCCGACCGACAACATCATTTCGTACGAGGCCGACGGAAACACGTTTGTCGTCAACACGCGCGACCGCGACGGTTCGGCGTCGCCGCTGCAGAATGGCGAGTTCGTCTTCGCCTTCTTGGCGTACGACACGCAGCTCATACCGGCCCTCGTGCCGGGCGACGCAAACTACGACGGCCGGGTTGACGACGCGGACTCCACGCTCTTGGCCCGATCGTGGGGACTAACCGAGGCGACCTGGACCATGGGCGATTTTGACCGCGACGGCGTCGTCGGCCCCAAGGATGCCGCCATCCTCGCGGCCAACTGGGGACACGTGCGGGGTTCGGCCAGCGAGGCGAGCGGAACCACCGTGCCCGAGCCGGGCATGATCGGCCTGCTGGGCCTCGGAACCATGGCGTTGCTAGCCGTCACGCGACGGTGTCGGGCAAGCCGGGTCAATCGCTAGACCGGATCATTCACGAGCCCACACTAGCCCGAAGCGCAAGCGAGGGTTCTGAAACGATTTATCCTCGCTTGCGCTTCGGGCTAGTGTGCGAATTGCAGGTTCAGCGATGATCGGCAAATTCGCAAGCAGCATGTAGGTGGGGCGATTGCAGCAAGTTCTTCCGTGGAATTGATGACTTTCCGACAAAGCTTGCTGCAATCGCCCCACCCTGCGGTCGTTGCCGCAACAGAAACTTCTTACGACTCGGCTTCCGTTTTGTCCGACTTCCTCGAACTCCGAAGCAACGTCTTCTGGCGTTCGGCCGGCGGATCGAGCGGCTGGTGCTTGAATCCGCCCGGCTGGTTCTGATACCAGTAGTAAACGGTCGCATAATCGACCCAGCAGCCGTCGCGCTCGACCGCCTCGCTCCACTCGGGCTTCCGCGTGAAGAGCCGCTCCTTGCTCCAGTTGATGCGCCATTCGAGCGATTTGTTGAACCGGATCGGCATGTGGTCATGAAACCGATAGATCGACAGCTGATTCAGCGGCCCCGTTTCGACCAGCGGCATTCCAGCGCGAAGTCCGGCGAACGTGTTCTGAAAACCCCAACTGAAGGTAAATGAGTCCTCGGTGCCCAAGTAGTCGATCTGGCGTTCCCGGCCGTCGATATTGATCTCGTTGTTCCCTTCCATCACGTACATATACCCTTTGAACAGCGGTTCGTCCGTGACGACGCTGAATTGCCGCCCCAGCACGTGCCCCTTTCCCTTAACTTCGAAGAACGGCTCATCGGTCTCCTTGGTAAGTTGAAAGCACTTCCGGTTGTAGGTCGCGTGGAAGTAGCCGAGCGATTCGTCCCACTCCGGAAGGCTCTCCCATTCGACGTAGGCGTAGCACTTGGCGTCGCGGTCGGTGTCGTTCCGAAACAACACGCGGGCACGCTTGGCGAACGGCATCGGAATGTAGCAGTTGTAGCTCCACGGGGCGCACTCGATCAGGTTCGACGTGAAGTACATGCTGTTTCCGTTGCAGCCATCGCCGAAGAAATCGGCCACCGGACACCGAACGGCCGGCTCGTCGGCGTCGTCGAACCAGATTTCCAACACGATGCCGCGCGCGAAGAGTTCCTTCGGACGGTGCCGCGTCATGTGGATGTGCCGGATGACGCCCGGCCCCTTCATGTCGCCGAGCGTGATGGTTTTGCCCGCATGAAGCGGTTCGAGGTCCGCGTAGCGGTCGAGGTTCCAACCGGCGTTGCCGAAGCCGGTGCGAACGTCGGGCTTGATTTTCGCGAGATCGTCGGCGCGGACTGGACTGCCGAAAGCAGCAAGCATGAGGAGTGCAACAATCATTATGACGCCGGCAAGAATCAGATGTCGCGTTTTCATCATTCGGTCTCTCTCATCCCAGAGAAAAAGGTTGTATCACCGTCGCGAAAGGGCGCGGCACTTGGCGTCTGTCTTCTTTCTGTTGCGGAAACGACTGTAGGGTGGGGCGATTGCAGCGAGTCTTGTCGGAAAACCATGAATTCGACGGAAAAACTCGCTGCAATCGCCCCACCCTTCTTGCCACACCGCTTTCCGCGAGAAAAACTATTTTACTCGATCCAACGCGAGGACTGCACCCACCCGTCTGGGCCGTGCCGCAAAGCAACGCCGGAACCTCGTGAAGCATCGCAAAGTCGATGCGGGAACGAGAGGATCGAGTCAATACATCCGGGCGAGGCCCCCAGGAAGGTTGCATCGGCTCGTCCGGCCCGTAAAATAGGATATTGAAGGGGGCGGTCTCTTGAACGAACATACCCTCCGTGCCGTCCGATCGAGCAACAACGGCGTCGCGACGCGCGGAAGTAGATCCCCGAGGAGGTTTTGTGATGTCGCGGCAAATAGGTCGTCGTGAGCTGTTTCGTCAAGCCGCGTTCGCCGGTGCGTCGGTCTGGTTGTGCGGACGCGCGGTGGGTGCCGACGCCAAATCGCCCAACGAGAATCTCGACATCGCCGTCATCGGTCCCGGCGGCCAGGGGGCGACCAATCTCAAGAACGTCGCGGGCGAAAACATCGTGGCCATCTGCGACGTCGACGACAAGCGGGCCGGCGACGCCTACGAGCGATTTCCCAAGGCGAAGAAGTTCTACGACTATCGCCGCATGTTCGACCGCATGGAGTCGAAAATCGACGCAGTTGTGGTCAGCACGCCCGACCACGCGCACTTCCATCCCGCCATGATGGCCATCGAGCGAGGCAAGCACCTCTACTGCGAAAAGCCGATGGCCCACGCGCTGGCCGAAGTCCGCGCGATGACCGAAATGGCCGCCAAGATGAAAGTGGCCACGCAATTGGGCGCCCAGCGCCACGCCTATCCGACCATGCACCGCGTGGTCGAACTGGTCCAATCGGGCGCGATCGGGCCGGTGCGAGAATGTCACGCATGGCTCGCCGGCGATCGCGGCATGCCGGCGATGCCGACCGAGTTTCCACCGGTGCCCGCGCATCTGAAGTGGGATCTCTGGATTGGGCCCGCGCCGATGCGGCCCTATAGTCCGGGGTTCGCGCCGTACGATTGGCGTTTCTGGTGGGATTTTGGCACCGGCGACATGGGCAACTGGGGGTGTCACATATTGGACATTCCGTTCTGGGCCTTGGGCCTTCGCTATCCGACCAAGGCGTCGGCGTCGGGGCCGCCGGTCGACGCGCGGCGGACGCCCAAGTCGATGAGCATCCGCTACGAGTTCCCCGCGCGCGGCGAACAACCGCCCGTGACGCTGCATTGGTCGCACACGAAGAAGTGGCCGGCAGTCATGGCCGGGCATAAGATGCCCCGTTTTGGATTGGGCGTCGTCTTCGTCGGCGACCGTGGAATGCTCTGGTGCGATTTCGGAAAGTACAAGCTCCTTCCGGAAGAGAAGTTCGCCGACTTCCAGCCGCCCGCGCCCACGATTCCCGACTCACCCGGTTTCTACCAGGAGTGGATTCTCGCCTGCAAAGGCGGCAAGCCGGCGACGTGCAACTTCGACTACTCCGGCCCGCTGGCCGAGACGACCCTTCTGGCCAACGTGGCCTATCGGGCGGGCGGCGAGTTCGATTGGGACGCCGCGAAGCTCGACGCCCCGGGCCGCGACGACGTCCGGGCTTTGCTGCGAAAGACCTACCGCAAGGGATGGGAGATCTAACCCAAGTTGATCAGCTACAGCGACAAGACCCCTATTTTTGTAGGCTCGATGGCCGGATTTTTCCACTACATCGCGGGTTCAACTTTCAATTGACGCGGCAGGCGTAGGCCGAGGCGGTCCAGCAGGATGGCCTGGTGATCCGTGGGGCGGGCCACGCAGCGGCGG
>DOEZ01000049.1 GCA_003532715.1 Planctomycetaceae bacterium | reverse complement strand
CCAGGTTCAAGAACCTGGGCCACCCCGGGGCACCAGTTGGCACCCTGCGTTCCGCCTAGTCACCCAGCCCGAAGGGCTGTGACTCAGTAGCCCAGGGCAACGCCCTGGGAATGGGAAACTCCGATAAACCGATCGCCCTGAAAGGGCCGAACAGATCCAGTCTTGCCCTTTCAGGGCGTGTCATGTCTTCTCGATGCTCGGTACCCAGGGCGTTGCCCTGGGCTACGAAGTCATGGCCCTTCGGGCCGAGGTTGGCCGGGGCGACGCGACGCCCTTCGGGTCGAAGCAAGCCGGCTTGCTTTGGAGAGAAAAAGAACTATTGCGCCAGATTGTCTTCCGGCGTGTCTCTCGCGTCCGATACCGGGGTCGGCTCAGTTTCCGCGTCGGGTTTCGTCGGCGATTCGCCGCCGGCGTGGTTCTCGGCCGGAGGCGGCGCGTCGGGGGTCTTGGCCTCCTCGGGCGACGGCTTGGCGGCGGCGGAGTCCGGGTCGCTCGGTTCGGGGTCGCGTGGCTTTCGTGCGGGCTCGGCAGCGTGGTCCTTCACTTCGGCTGCGGCCAAATCGCGGGCGAGCCTCGCTTTCACGACCTCGTCCAGAGTCGCCGCGCCGGAGTCGTATCTCTGTTCGACAATCTTCAAGAGTTGCTCGGCCACTTGAAGCTTGATCCGTGGCACGCCGGCCGTGTCGCCCTTGACTTCGGCCGCGGCCAGATCGCGGGCGAGCCTCGCCTTCAAAACTTCGTCGAACGTAGCAGTTGCCATGTCGTGTCTCGCCTCGGTGATCTTCAGAAGCTGCTCGGCCGCTTGAAGCTTGATCCGCGCCGCTTCTGCACCGTCGCCCTTCACGTCCAACAGCGGTGGCTGGACAATCATCCGGAGTGCCTCGCCAAGTTCTTTCTTCTTGGCCGCTTCGAGCATCCGACGCGCGATGTCGTTCGACGATTCGTCGCCCTGGTCGAGTTCGACGATCTGCCGTGCCCATTTCTCGGCCTGGTCGAACTTGCCTTGCAGCAGATAGAGCCTCGCCAAACCCCACCAGGCGTCCGGGGCCTCGGGGGCCGCCTTCAACAAAAACGGCTCGGCCAAGTCATACTCGCGCTGGGCCAAATGGAGTTGGCCCAGCCCGTTGAGCGCGCCGGGATGGTTGGGTTGGAGTGCGACGGTCTTCTCGAAGGCCTCCTTGGCCCGGGTCGAATTGCCCGAGTTGAGAGCGGCCCACCCCAGGCCGTTCCACGCGTCGGCGTCGTTCGGATGGAGCTTGACCGATTGCTCGAAATTGGGAACCGCCTTGTCCGGTCTGCCTCCCCACCAGAGTTGCCAACCCTGCTGGACGAGTTCTGTCACGCCGTTCGCGGTTGCCGGCTCGGCACTCGCCGATTCGCCCGACTTCTTGCCGACACGATCTCGTTCCGCGGCTTCGGCTATTTCTTTCTCACTCTGAATCAGCTCGAAGCTGGCAACGCGGCCGCGCTCGTGCCAGATATTCGCCCACTTCTCGATGACCTTCCTCTCCTCGTCGCCAAGAAGACGCGAACTGATTGGCTTCTCTCGGATGCTGATGCAGGTCGTCCCGTGCGGTTCGGCCGGAATTCGCAGACGCACCGACCATCTTGTGACTTCAATGCGATCGTTCGGTCTGAAACGAGTAAGGACCTCTAATTCGAATCCTCGCGGAAGCGCGCGAAACTCGACGATCTTTCGGAGGGCCTCCAATGTCTTGTCCGACACGGGTAGCTTGTCCGTGTCGAGCAAGGGCCACCGAATGGCAGTGATGACCTCGTCCTCCGTGAGCGGCAATTGATCCTTGCCGATGAAGTTCTCGCGGGCACGCGCATTGAAAACCCTGATTGCCTCCGACAGGGAAGTTGCATCCGACGCACTATCCGAACCAGTGGCACTCGGTTCGGCCGTTTCGGCAGCCGATTTGGGCCGCAATGCCACGTTGCGGAACTCCACCAACCGATACGGCCGGGATTGAAGTTGAAACTCCTTGACCCGCGCGAGCGGGAGGTTCTGGAAGGTCAACTGTCGCACGTTTCCAAGCCCCAGACCTTCACTTTTGCAGGGCGAGTGTTCCTTTCCTTCGCTGTCGATCGCAACCACGCGCGTGTCGCGAAAGGGTTCATTATGTGCCACGGCGATAACCAAATCGCCTTCGGCCGTCTCGATCGCCGGGCCAAACGAAATGGTCCACTCGATCTCGTCGACGCGGAACCCCGACTGCATGGATTGCGAGCCTGGCCGGTCGTGCGTCGCAACGATTGTCCAGGGCGATGTGGCCACGGCCAGTTGGAAAGTAACTGCGTCGGCCGACTCTGGAAAGGCCGCGAACTTGTACTGATACTCTGGAAAGTCCGGCGGCAACCCGTACGGAGACTCTGCCGCCGAGCCGAACGTGCCGCCGCCCCCCCAGGATCCTCGCGAGTCCGCGCCAAGTGAGCCGCCCCCGCCACCCATCGGTCCCCCCAAGACTCGCGGCAACGACGACCCTCGCACATCGATCGACGCTCCCACGGGCAGGCGGAACACGAATTCATAATGACGCACCGTCGGGTCGCTAACCGTGAACCGGCCACCCGACGTGTCGAACGGTTTTTCCGTGTAAGGCGAGCCGTCGGGCCGCCACCACGGCTCGTCCATTGAGGGATGCCGCGAAACGGCCACCAACTCGATTTCGCCAACATCCAAAGGCGCAATCCACGATCGACCGGGTTCTTCTAGGACGCCAACCACGGTCGCCGGCACGGCATCGGCGGAGGAAGGGGCACTCGGCGCGGCCTGATCGAAGCCCAAAAACGCCTTTCGCACGGCCAGCATCTGTGAGAACATGACAGCCACCAGCAATACCAGCCCGACGACGACCAACGACACGATCGTTCGCACGAGGTTCTTCTTCTTGACGAGGAAGACCGCAACGATCAGACTGATCAAGCCCAGGCCGATAGCCAAGGCTCCTACTTTGTCGGGCCGAAACAGGTTCTCGCTCCACGGAGCCCGCAGCCGGATCGCCGCGATGTCGCGAGACCCGAACCACCAGGGAATTGCATGGGCAAGAAGCAACCCGCCGAAGAGGAGTCTGGCGGCGATGGTCCAAACTGGCCTGGTGTTGTCCAACGAAGGCAGTTGTTCCACCGATCGCGACGACTGAACCCAGGCAATGAAGACCACGAAGATTGCTGAAACGAAAGAGAATCCCAAGATCATCCTGGCGTACAAGTCAGGCGGGTTATTCGCCAACCAGATTGCGCAGAGGACCGCAAACAACAGGACCCACTGCACGAGGAGCACGGGCCAATTGATGACCTTCCGTCCATCGCGAACGCCGACGCCCATCACGCCCGCCCGCCAGTCGGTGCGACGGGCCGCCGGCACGGCACTGGCGGAGCCAGTGGCACCCGGCGGTAATCGGTCCAACGATGGCAGTTGTTCGACAGGCCGGTGCGACTGAACCCAAGCAAAGAAGGCTGCGGTGAACGCCGATACTACGACAAATAGCAGGAAGGTTGCGGGAAGGTTCTCGCTGTCTGGGAGTTCCGGCTGCAATAGCATAAACACGCAACAGCAGGCAAAGACGAACAGTCCACCCACGATCACCCCTGGCCAATTGATGACTTTCCGTCCGTCGCGGACGCCGACTCCCATCACGAAGGCCCGCCAGTCGGTGCGATGCGTTGCCTGCGCACCGCTGACAGCCCGAAGACCCGAATTGCGTCGAAATGCCGCCCGCACGTCCTGCTGGCTCAAGACAACCAACGTCCACAAG
>DOEZ01000059.1 GCA_003532715.1 Planctomycetaceae bacterium | reverse complement strand
GGGGTTGCGACCCGAGCCGCACGAGCCGCAAACGGCATTCTCACTTCGGAAATGGTATTCTGGTTCTTTTCATGCAATCCGGCCTACCGCGGCAACAGGACCTCGCCGACATGAAGCGTCGCTGTTTCCTTCGAACCGTTCGCCACGGCCTATTCTTCGAGCGTCACGACCTCGCCGTCCTCCCGATTCGCCAGGCGCCGCAAGACCGTGGGGTCGATGTTGACATTCAGCTTGATCGTACGTCCGTCGGCCATGACAAATTGGCACACGCCGGGATGGTCGCTACCGAACTGAAGAGTGTGTTTCCTGTTGGCCGTGCCCGAGTCAATGTCCCTCTCCGGCTCCGCCAGTGGAAAGCCGATGCCGGCAATTCGCGTCGGCACTTCCCACTTGTCGTCGTTATAAATCGAGAAATCTCCGCCGGCGCTCCACCCCCACTCGTCCGGCCGCACGTGCTTCTCGCCGAGAAGGATGGTCTTGCTCGTGCCGTCGGTGATGTCGTCCAGTCTTCGGTTCAGCCGCCAAACAAACAATCCCGAGCCGCCGTCGGGGGTGGGGCTCTGGTATAAGTACATGTAGCCGAGCACTCCCGTGTCGAGAGGGGCGGGGGACGAATACGGATCGGCATCACCCAGGCACGCAGCGTAATCACCCAAGGCTCCGGGACCCCCCATTCCGTTTCGCAAGTGGTAGTCCTTGCTCAACTGCGGAGCTTGCCGACGACTGGGGCAATAGTTGATCGCGAGTTGCGTTTGTCGGGCCTGATCCGTGGCTTCGTAATAACCAAATTGCTTCCTGACAAACGGCTCCCACTGCGAGTAAGCCGTCGTCTGTTCGATGTAGGACATCACTTGGCTCGCCCACGTCACCCCGCCCTGTCCGCTGATTCCGGCGGGCGGCAGTAACCGGTTCGCGTCATTGAACGCGTGAACCGCCAAGCCAAGCTGTCTGAGATTGTTGGCACAGTGCATCCGCCGCGCCGCTTCGCGCGCCGCCTGCACCGCCGGCAGAAGAATCGCTATCAGAACACCAATGATCGCGATGACCACGAGCAATTCCACCAAGGTAAATCCGCGCCGACACGGCCATAAACGGCAATTCGTCCGAATGGCCCGCATAAGGACGACCGTCGCGCATAACTTGGCCGGCATGTCGAAACCTCGCGAAAATCGATTCCCTCCCCTTCCCACGTTCGGTGTACATCGTCGATTCTAGTGAGTCCGGCCCGACCATGCAAACAATCAAATGGATACAATAGGATAAAACTTGTATACTATCGGTAACGACTGTAATCGGTGATCTGGTTGGGCCGCTCCGCCGCGCTATGCCAAATCCAATCAGTTTCGCACTCACTCGCGGGCTTCCATCGAGGAGCGTCCTTCACCGAAACGGCCAACCTATCCCGGAGAACGGACGGTGCCAAAAATGAAAAACCGCAGGGTCGCGGCGTTGATCGAGACTTCTCGAGGCTACGGTCGAGGGATGATCCGAGGGGTGGCGCAGTATTGCCGCGAACATCCGCACTGGGCGGTCTTCTTCCGACCGCAAGGGCTGGGCGAACTACCGCCCCCGTGGCTGAAGGACTGGAAAGGCGACGGAGTGTTGGCTCGAGTCGCGAACCGCATGGGCGCCGAGGCGGTGCTCGAGACCGGCTTGCCCACGGTGGACCTCCGCGGAGCTTTTCCCGATCTGGGTCTGCCTCATGTCGGCAGCGATAACCAGATGCTGGCGCGGATTGCCCTGGACCATCTGCGGGAGCGCGGTCTGCGGCAATTCGCCTTCTGCGGACTGCGTCGGGGAGAAAACGCGCATAATGACAACCGCTGCGATCAGTTCGTGCAACTCGTCGAAGCGAACGGTTTTTCCTGCGAGGTATCCCAGGAAGTGACGCTGCTGCGTCGCCCCGAGACCTGGGACGACGCTCAGACGAGGCTCGCCAAGTGGGTCAAGTCGCTTCCCAAGCCGGTCGGTATCATGGCGTGCAACGATGATTGTGGCCTCGAGGTCTTGAACGCTTGCCAGTTCGCCGAGGTGCGAGTGCCGCAGGAGGTTGCCGTCATCAGCGTCGATAACGACGAATACGTCTGCACCCTGTCCATGCCTCCCATGAGCAGTATCGATATTGCCTCGGAACGGATCGGCTACGACGCCGCGGCGCTTCTCGATCGCATGATGGCCGGCGAAACGCCGACGAAGCAGTCCCTGGCGATTCCACCCGGCTCCGTCATCGCACGCCAATCGACGGATATGCTGGCGACGGACGATGCGCTGGTAATCGACGCGCTTGCATTCATCCGGGATCACGCGGGCGACGGCATCCGACTTGCCGATGTCGTGCGGCGACTGGGCGTGTCGCGAGCGACCCTGGAGACGCGATTGAAGGCCGTCACGGGGCAGACTATCCATCGCGAGATTCAACGAGTTCGCATAGAGAATGTGAAAAGCTTGCTTGGAACCACCGACTTGCCGCTGAAGCAAATCGCGCGCCGTTGCGGATTCAAGTACACGCAGCACTTGTCGCGGGTCTTTCGCGAATCCACCGGCGAAACCCCCATACAATTCCGCGGCAAGAGTCGGGATTTTCGCAAGGGACCATAGCTCCACGTCGCCATGACAATCTCCCGCGCGGCCAGCGTCGGCCCGATGCCGCGGATCGCGCCCGAGGCAAGTTGCTTTGCGATGCCTTCGGCCGAGGCTGGGTGGGTCGTGTTGCGCCGCTCCGCCTCGAATTGCCGGCCGTGTTCCCGATCAGATGGCTTCGACGCTTCGTTTCGTGGGGCGGGTTATGCGGAACGAAACGCACGGACCTATCTTGCCACTCATGCCCTGACGCTTGCTGGCCCGAAATGCTTGGGCTGGGATGAGGTTCGCATGGCGTCGATGCGCGTTTCCGTCGCGGTCACAATGCCTTTTCCTTTCCGAAGAAACCAAGCGGCAAGATGCCACTTCTACTTCTCGGACGCATCGTTGTCCACCCCGTCGGGCTGGTTCCGATGATAGAACTCGATCAATTGCGCGAGATTGCAGCGGGCGTAAGGTTCGTCGCAGGCCGGGGTCTTGCGGCCGGCGTCGGCGAACCACATGTCGAGCGTTTCCGGCGAAAGAATGGCGTTGTGCAGGTTCGAGCCTCCGGCCACGGGCCGCTTGATCAGTTCGATCATGCCCGCCACGTCGAGCTTGCCGTAGGTTGCCTGAAGCCGCCGGCTTGCCGCCTCGGCCCGTTCACCCGCCGAAATCATCACCGTATCCTCGGGCACGAAGGGAAGCCGCGGGTGCTGTTGGCCCGGCCTGAGCACGACAACCTGCTTGGGTGTGCAGTGCAGTCCCACCATGTTGCGGTCCTTATCGGTCAGGACGTAGTAATACTCGCACGTGCGGGGCGTTTGTTGGATGATCTTCACCGCTTCGTCGACCGTCGCGGCGCGCTCCATCACGTCGCGCAGCAGCAGGCTCATCGGCATCCCGTCCCAATCGCCCTCGCCACCGCCGCCCATTTCGCCGACGGCGAGGTGCTTTTCATTCATCGCCGTGACCGTGCCGACGAAACCCGCATAGCCCAGACTCATCCAGGCGTTGTACCCCTCGGGGAGGAAGACGACGACCGCCGCGCACGATTGAAGACCGACCTCGGTCATGTAGTCGAGCACCCGCGCGTGGAGCACGCGGCCGTCGCGCGTCGCCTTGCCGCGCACGGCAATGCCGCTGCAATGGAACCGTTCGGGGAAGAGGTTGGCGTAACGACCGTCGCGCGTCGAGACGCCGGCCGCGCGGCTCAATGCGTCGCATTCCTCGATGAACCGCCGTGGAATGTGCGGCCCCGCGCGACGCTCGATCTCCTTCATGCGGTCCAGGAACCATACGCCCGAGCGGATCGTATCGGCCGCGCCGACGACATAAAGCACGGTGTATGTCAGTTTCTTCGCCTCGCCGGCCAGAAGCGCGCCATGGGCCGTGCCCATCTGTTCGGGCGTTCCGGCGACAATGAGAAACCGTTTGCCTTGCGACGCAGCCAGTACACCGTGCGGCACGCGACGAATGATCTCCATCGCCGGCTCGTCGAACGCCGGCGCCTCGGCCGTCGGCTTGACCATCGCGAGGGTCATGGTCGTTGCCGCCAGCTCGGCCGAAAGGGCAGGGGTCCACGGAATCACCGCGGAGAGCAACGAAAAGTAAGCGACCAAGGCAGACGTCAGCCCATAGGCTAATCTCATGGGACGTTCTCCATAACAAAATTGAACAACGACGCGAACATCCGCTCGACGTCGGCCCTCGACACCTCGGTCACCGGCAGATCGCCCGGTGGCGCGAATAGCTCGTCGGATGCCGGCGCGTCGACGCGCCACGCACGAACGGCCACGTTTCCCTTGACCTTGCCGATCTCGAAACGGATTTGCTTCGGCGAGCGGTCGTCGGAACGAAGGACAAGAGTCGCCCAGTCCGGGTTCCGTTTCGACTTGAGCAAGAGCGACCGTCCGTCGCTCGATGCTCCCTGCTCGTCGATCGTGAGAAGGCTGTCCAGCAAGCTCGGCGCCATCGCGGCTCCCGTGAGCGCGCCGGCGGCCATTCGCAGTTTCAGGAGATGCGCCGAATCGACAGCGGGCGGCGGTTCCGCGCCCGGTTCGCCCGAGCCGCGAAAGACGGCCCTGTCGGCGGCAATCCAGGGCGAGCCGTCGTCGCCCAGGGCGGCCTTGATTACCACGGGCCGGCCGAGATCGCAGCTCAGGCGAAATCGGGCGCCGTGGCCGCGGATCAGCTCGACGGTCGTCGCGACGGACTTTCCGCCGTTGGCCTCCATCTCGACCTTCAACGCAACGATATGACATCGGCCACGAGCCGGCTCGACGCTCATCATGGTCGCCGCTTCGCCGAGTAGTCGGCCGACAAGAATGGCCGGTGTTGCGACCTGGGTGGCCGACGAGGGAATCTCCACTCCCTTGGGCATGTCCTGGGCGAAGAAATCGACCGTTTTTGCCATGATTTCGGGTAGGGCGGCCACGGCCGTGTAGTGCCCCAAGCCGTCGAGCCACGCCACGCGGTCGGCGATTCCAAGGGCGGCGGCGAGTTTCTCGGCACATGCTCTGGGAATCACTTGATCATCGGTTCCATTGATCATGAGGACTCGGCCTCGCTCGGCCCGGCCGCGGAGAGTCGCTGCCTGTTTCAGCGGGTCCATCTCGTCGATGACGGCGTCGAAATCCCGGCGCCGCGAGGGCTCCAAGGAGTCCAAAAAAAGCTTCAGTTCGCGCGTCTCGCTTGCCGTATCGATGATCGTCGCCAAGTCGCCCCCGGCAAGAATCAGGACGGCGCGGCTGAGCCGTGGATCGCGCGCGGCGGCGGTCGCCCCCAGCAAACCGCCCATGCTGATGCCCGCCACGCCGAGATGGTCCGAATGGACCTCATCGCGCGAGGCCAGAAGGTCGACCGTGCGGCGCACATCCTCGATGCCCTGGGGCAACGCGCCGAGAAAGAGGGCCGGATCGCGCAGCAAAGCCTGTCGGCCCCCCGGCAACGATCGCTCGCCATAATAGGGCAATTTGAACATGATGGCCGGGATGCCGCGCGACGCCAACGACGAGCAGACCATGCGGACCAATTCGAATTGGCCGTCGAGAATGTGAAGGCAGACGACGGCCGGACGCTTCGGATCGCCAGGTCGGATTCCCTTGGGCAGATAGTAGTCGGCCGGGATGGTATTGTTCGTCTCGACCGGCGTGACCACCGGCGAGGGATAGGTCAAGCGATAGACGTCGTAGTTGTCCAGCGCGGCGGTTTGCTCCATCGTATAGTCGAACGGCCGCCCGTTGTAGGTCGTCTCGACGTGATGCGTCGATACGTCCGGAGCGCCCATCGCTCGCGGCCCAGCCGTCAGGATGGCCAAGAACGCCACCAGGACGAGCCCGTATTGGTTACAACGTCGCAAATCGATGTCTCCTGATAAAGCAATTCAACCTGATGAGGCCCTCTTCGTGCGGTTCTTTTCTCATGGATCTTCCGGCTTCTGGGTGCGAACGCCGGACAAATCGGAAGCGTTTCGATAACGGCCATTGTAGCAAGCAGTCGCCCCTTGAAATACACTTGGCGCGTAAATCTTGGCATCGACGCCCCCCCGGAAGAAGGCCAGGGCGATTGCGCCCCATTGGGCAATCCGGCATGAATCGGGCTTGGCGATTCGCGGCGGCTGCCGGAGCGTTTCCGATCGCGCGAGTCACGGCAAATCAGGCTGATTGCCATGCCCAAGAACACCTCTGCCCGTATCGAGGACCATCTGGTTGAACGGACCGACCCGCGACGACGACCGGTGGTCTATCCGATGGTGAATTACCGTGACGATCGCCGTCTGTGCGGTGATCAGCGTCTGGACGGTCGAGGCCGTCCGGCTCTCGCCGCAGGATGGCCGCGAGACCCCGACCGGGTATTTCCGCTTGGACGGCCGACCGCATCGGTAAGTCCATGTGGTCCCTCAATGCTCACCGGGTGTCCTACTCGATCGCGACCCATTTCGCCGTTCGGGCGCTCTCCAGCACGGCGTCGCAGACCTGTTGCGTGCGGAGGGCCGTCTTGACGTTGGGTTGGAACGGCGCGCCGCCATCGAGGCTGGCCAGGAAGTCGGCGAAACTGTTGATAAACGTGTGTTCGTAGCCGATCGTGCAGCCCGGCACCCACCAATGCTTCATGTACGGATGTTCGAAGTTGGTCACGTGGATGCGTTGCCAGCCGGTCAGATGGTCCTCGATCTTCTTGCCCGTCTTCGGATCGGCGTAGCGAAAATACTGCAGGATGTGCGGATCTTCGAGGTCGAAAAACAGCGCGCCGTTCTCTCCGTTCATTTCCATCGTGCTGTAGTTCTTTCGTCCCCGAGCGTAGCGGGTGCTCTCGAACGTCCCCATGGAACCGTTTTGGAAAACGGCCAGGAACATGCAGGCGTCGTCGATGTCGACCTTTTCGATCTGGCCCGTGTCGGCGTGCTTTCGCTGCTTGACAAACGTCTCGGTGTGGGCGACCACCTTTTGGATGGCTCCGTTGAGCCATTCGGCCGTGTCGATCGAATGGGCCAGCAGATCGCCCGTCACTCCCGATCCGGCGACGCGCGAATCGAGCCGCCAAAGGGCCATGCCGCCCTGGGGAACGTCGGCGCCGATGGTGTAGTCCTGATTGTAGACGGCGTGGTAGTGGAACGGACGCCCGACGCGGCCTTCGTCGATGATCTGCTTGAACAACGCTATGGCCGGCACGCGACGGTAGTTGAACGAGACCATGTTGGGGACGCCGGCTTTTTCGACCGCGGCGACCATTTCACGGCCCTCGGCGGCATTCATCGCCAGGGGCTTTTCGCAGACGATCATCTTGCCCGCCTCGGCCGCGGCGATCACCATGTCGCGGTGTAGAAAGTTGGGCGAGCAAACATCGACCAAGTCAATGT
>DOEZ01000483.1 GCA_003532715.1 Planctomycetaceae bacterium | reverse complement strand
CCAACCACAACTTCCAAGTCGATACGTCCGTGGCAAGCGCGATCACCGGCTACCCGATCGTCGGCGATTTCGACGGCGACGGGCGGGACGACCTCGCGACCTATCGCGACGACACGTTCTACTTCGATTTGGCCTTCAACGGCTTCGGCCAACTCGATGACATGATCACCACGGCGTTCGCCGAGGTTGCCGGATTCATCGGCGTGCGTGAACGTCCGGTGGCGGCCGACATGGACCAGGATGGAATCGACGATATCGGTCTTTGGGTTCCCGACCGCAGCGGCATTCTGCCCGAGGACATCGGCGAGTGGTATTTCCTGATTTCCGATGATTACGTTGGGGAGAATCGAGTCACGGGTGCGGTAGTCACGCTGGATCATCGTTTCACGCCGATACCGTTCGGCAAGGACGTCTACGCCCGATTCGGCGACGAATATGCCATGCCGATCGTGGGGAACTTCGATCCGCCGAAGCCCGGCGGAGTGGGCGAAGCGACCGTCGCGAGCACGGCCGGGCTAGTCGCCACGCTCGTCGCCGCGCCGACTTCGACCAGCGGAAGCGGCGAGGTGAGCGTGCTGCCGGAGAGCGAGGTATCGGTGGACGAGTGGAGCGGCTACTGGATCGAAATCTGGGTCGACATGACCGGGGCGAGCGGTCAGAAGGTCGCCGACGCCGTGGTCGATCTGCACTACAATACCGATCTGGTGACGGCCACGGCGATCGAGTACGGGCCGGGCTTCTTCAGGAATCCATCGGGAACGATCGACGACGTGGCGGGAGTGGTCGATGGGCTCGGCGCGAAAACGTCGACGGCCGGTCTTGGCGGCGACGGCTACGTCCTGTTGGCGCGAGTGCGTTTCGATGTCACGGACGGCAGTCAAGGAGTCTCGGTTGGATCCGACAGCGCGGTGGCGTCGGTCGATTGCGGCATCGCCTTGAGCGAAGGCCGAGTGACCTATCTCCAAAACGGTTTCGCCGGCACTATTCTGGCCGATCCGCCGCCGACCCAAGTGTGGCCCGTGCAGTTCGACTTCGACGACAATGGCGTGATTGGTCCGGGCGACCTGTCGTACTTCGCCGCCGCGTACGGCAAGGCGGCGGGCGCCACCGGAGTGGCCTACAGCCACGCCGCCGACTTCGACGGCAACGGCGTGGTCGGCCCGGGCGATTTGAGCTTCTTTGCCGCCATGTACGGGCTCATCCGTCCGAGTTTCGCCGATCTGGCCTACTCGGAAGGGGCGGCGATCGGTTGGGACGGGCCCGATGCGTCCGAGGGTCTTGCCGCCTCGACGGATGCCGCCGCGCGAGTCGAGGATTCCGAGTCGGCCGTGTACTTGGACGCGCCGGCGACACTCGATGACGCCGTCGCCGTGTTCGACCATGCCGTCGCCGAGGAGTACGGAGCCCCAATCGACGAGACGCCTCTGGACCGACAACGACTCACGGCCTGGGCCGACACTTTGGCTCGCCGGCGGGTGCAAGAGGACAACTCGATCCTGAAGAGGACTTCCCTCCGCGCGGTCGATTTGGTTTTGGCCGACAATTGAGGTCAGCCTGGCGTGCTGAACACGGTCCGTCGAGCCTGATTGCGGACCTAGCCCGGAGTATTCATTAACCTGTAGGGTGGGGCGATGCAAACCTTGGTCCTGGTGGGGCTTCGGTCGCTCGATTTTCGTTGTTCATGGTGGCAACGTGCAAATCGACGACAGATGGTTTGCATCGCCCCACCGGGGATTCACGGGACCTCGACCCACCCTACATGAATAATCCGGGGTAGCCGTGGCGTGTTCAGAGCCGGCCATCCTGTCGGATCTTTCGACACGGTTGTCGAGAGATTCGACACGTCCGGGGGCTGGTGGTCGTGGGCGCGACCTTCTATCCTCGCGATTAGCGCGTCTTTGGGCAATTCCCGCGTCTCGCGTTTCTTGGCACGCAAAATGCTGATACATCGCGACACCGTCCACAACGGACGGAAGGCGTGGATCGGGACGAAGCAACGGAATGAGGATCTAGCTCATGGGTCGGTATTGTGAAAATGGCAGGCGTGGGGAACACAGGAAGGCTATGGTCTCGCGGCTAGCATTGGCGGGGTTCATTCTGTTCGCCGCCGGGCTTTCCGACGCTGCGCCCCCGAGCGAGCAACCCGGGCCGGAACCGGTGCGATTGGCAGGCGTCGTCGAGCGCGGCGCGAACTACCTGGCCGAGCACGGGCAGGCCGAAGACGGATCGTTCAGCGGCTTCACCGGAAGCGGCATCACGGCATTGACCACGACGGCCCTGCTTCGCAGCGGCCGGACGGCCAACGACCCGGCCGTGGCGAAGGGCTTGGAGTACCTGGAGAAATGCGTCCGGCCCGACGGCGGGATTCACGGCGAGCGCTCGCGATTGGCGAATTACGAGACATGCGTGGCCATGCTTTGCCTGAGCGAGGCCAACGTCGATGGGCGCTACGACAACATTCTCAAGAAGGCCGAAACCCGCGTGCGCGGCCTGCAATGGGATGAAACGAAGGACAAAGACGAGTCGGACTTGAGCTACGGCGGCGTCGGCTACGGCGACAAGAGCCGCCCCGATTTGTCGAACACTTCGTTTCTGGTCGATGCCCTGAAAGTGTGCGGCGCGAAGAGCGACGACGCGGCGATTCAGAAGGCATTAGTCTTCGCGTCGCGGTGCCAGAACTTGGAGACCGAACACAATACGACCCCCTTCGCCGCGAAGATTAACGATGGCGGATTCTACTACACCTGCACTCTTTCGCGCATGGACGAGGAACGCCAGACGCCCGACGGCGGCCTGCGAAGCTACGGGACGATGGGATATGCCGGCCTGAAGTGCATGATTTACGCCGGCCTGACCGAGGACGATCCTCGGCTCACGGCGGCGGTCGGTTGGATTCGCAAGAACTACGACGTGAAGCAGAATCCCGGAATGGGGACGGCGGGTCTGTATTACTACTACCATACTTTCGCCAAGGCGATGGACACGTTGGGAGGCGACTATTTCGAAGACTCGCGCGGTGTCAAGCACGACTGGCGTAAGGAACTGGCGGAGGAACTCGCCTCGCGTCAGCAGTCGAACGGCTCCTGGGTCAACGAGAATCCACGTTGGTTCGAAACGGATCCGAACCTGGTGACGGCGTATTCGCTGCTGGCCCTCTCCTACTGTCGTCCGGCCGAGAAAGAAGCCGGAACGGCTCGAAATTAGACATGGAACCGACCGCGCAAGACCAATGAGTCGCGCCCGGTCAAGTACCACCGCGATCGGCGCTGGAATACGAAGAAAATCAGAATCAGGGACGATTGGATGGGATTTGACGTCACGACTCGCCTTCGACGCGGATTCACGCTCGTTGAACTTCTGGTCGTTATTGCGATCATCGGCATCCTGGTCGCGCTGCTCTTGCCGGCCGTGCAGGCGGCACGCGAGGCGGCGCGCCGGATGACGTGCAAGAACCACCTGAAGCAACTCGGGCTGGCCGTTCACAATTATCAGGTCGGCTACGGCACGTTTCCACCGAGCTTCTGCATCGAGCCCGGCGCCGTCTTGACCGGAAACAACGGTTCCTGGTCGATTCACGGGCGGATTCTGCCCTATCTGGAACAGGGTAGTTCCTACGATCGGGTCCGGCTCGATATCGCCTGGGACGCGCAGGTGGCCACGGGCGTCCCGACGATGCGAGTCCCCGTGTACCTCTGCGCGAGCGAGCCCAACGACACCGTGCGGACCAAGGGGGGCGCGCCTTACATCTATCCGCACAACTATGGATTCAACTTCGGCACGTGGTTGGCGTACGATCCGACGGGCAAGCTCAAGCCGGACGGCGCCTTTCATGTGAACAGCCGACTCGGCCCGCGCGATTTTACCGACGGCATGAGCGTCACGCTCTGCGCGGTCGAAGTGAAGACATTTACGCCCTACGTCCGCAACACGGCCGATCCGGGCATGGAACCGCCCGGCTCACCGGCCGCCGTTGTTTCGTTGGCGGCGGGCGGCGACGGCAAACTCGGTCCGGCAACGAACGACAACACGGGCCACAGCGAATGGTGCGACGGGCGGGTGCATCACAGCGGCATCACGACGGTTTTCACGCCGAACACGCTGGTCTCCTATGTCCATTCGGATGGCGCGGCGTATGACATCGACTACAACTCGCTCCAAGAGGGCAAGAGTGCGACGCAACCCAGCCGCGCGGCCGTCACGGCTCGAAGTCATCACGTCGGAATGGTCCACGCGGTTTTCATGGACGGGTCGGTTCGGCCGATCAGCGACTCGATTGACATTGGCACATGGCGAGCCGCCGGAACGCGCGCCCGCGGATCGCGCGAGAGTCGGATCCATGAATCGCCGTGATTCGATCGGCGCGGCGGGAAGTCTCGCGCCGGCGTGCCGTGGCGAGTCGGGCGGCTCGCATGAGAACAGGTCTTGAGTTGGAGCTTTCGTCCCGTTTGGGCGCCACTCGCATCTTGCCAGTGCCGTCACGCGGGGAGTGGGTTCGCGAGCAGGCACTGGGAGAACGCCGGTGGCGCCCGTTTCCCCACACGTTTCGAGAACATGGCAAATGGAGAGGACCATGAAGCGTCGCGGATTCACTTTGGTGGAGCTTCTGGTGGTGATTGCGATCATCGGCGTGTTGGTAGCCATGCTGTTGCCGGCCGTGCAGGCGGCTCGCGAGGCGGCTCGGCGCATGTCGTGTTCGAACCATCTCAAACAGATGGGTCTGGCCATGCAGAACTACGTGAGCGCCAACGGATGGCTGCCCAACGCCGGCTGGACGGGCGCGAGCTATCCGAACGACTATTCGCCGCTGGCCAAGCTCCTGCCCTATTGTGAGCAGGCGTTGCTTCAGAACCTGATCGACTTTAGCATCGACATGGGACACGTGGGCAAGACACCTCTTCCCGTCGCCTTGCGGCCCGCCGCCGCCACGCCGGTTGCCATGTTTCTGTGTCCGAGCGACGGTGAAACTCCCGTCCACGACCTGACCGTGGCCGGGGAGACCGTGCCGTATGCCGGCTCGAACTACGCGATCAACGGAGGCAGCGGGCTGGACGGCGTCTTTCATCCGAGCTT
>DOEZ01000284.1 GCA_003532715.1 Planctomycetaceae bacterium | reverse complement strand
TAGGATAGCCGCCCTCGGCTGTCGCTTGGCTGGCCCTCGGCTGTCGTTTGGGCCACTCGGCTGTCGTTTGGCACGCCTTCCGCTGTCCTCGAACCCGGTTCGTTCACTGACCCATACTAGCCCAAAGCGCAAGCGAGGACTATAAAACAACTTATCCTCGCTGGTGCTTCGGGCTGGTATGTCCCGCACGTCGCGAGAATCACGAGTGTCACGAATGACCCGGACCAATCGCGTTTAGGTACGATCTTCTGTTTTCGGAATCGACGTTTTCCCATCCTAGCGACACATCGCCCATGTTCCTCTCCATCGACGGGTGCGACGGCACCGGCAAATCGACCCAAGTGACCCTGCTCGCCGATTGGTTGCGGTCGCTCGGCCGCGAAGTGTTGACGTGCCGCGATCCGGGCAGCACCCCCCTGGGCGAGGCCGTCCGCGAATTGCTTCTGGCTCGCCACGACCTGCACATCGACCGGCGGAGCGAGATGTTGCTCTACATGGCCGCCCGGGCTCAACTGGTCGAGGAAGTAATTCGCCCAGCCTTGGCCGAAGGCAGGACCGTCGTTTCCGATCGCTATCTGTTGGCCAACGTGGTCTATCAGGGCCACGCCGGGGGCCTCGAAGTGGACGCCTTGTGGCAGGTCGGCCGCATCGCGACCAACGACCTGATGCCCGATTTAACCATTCTGTTGGACATGCCCTCCGGCGCGGCGGCCGGTCGCCTGAACCGCGAACTCGATCGGATGGAGCAGCAAGGCGATGCGTTCCACGCGCGGGTGCGCGACGGTTTTCTGGCCGAGGCGGCTCGCCGGCCCGACGCGATTACCATCGTCAACGCCTCGGCCGATGTCGAGACGGTTCACCGGGCTATTCGCGAAGCCGTGGACCGATTTATGAATCAAGCAAAGGAATAACGGTTCGTCATGCCCTGGCAAGAGATCGAAGGACACGATGCGGTCGCCGAACAGTTCCGCCGCGCGCTCCAGCGCGGTCGAATGGCCAGCAGCTTCCTGTTTGTCGGTCCGTCGGGTATCGGCAAACGGACCTTTGCCTTGGCATTGGCGCGGACCCTGCTGTGCCACGCCCGACCCGAGGCGGCCATGGACCCGTGCGGCCGGTGCGAANNGATAAGTCGTTCTTGCCGCTGGAACTGCTCATCGGCGACAAGGAACACCGGATGCGCGAGGGGCTTTGCCACGACATCGGGCTCAAGCCGTACATGGCTGGCCGGAGAATTGCCATTATCGACGACGCCGACTACCTGAACGCCGAAGGCGCCAACAGCCTGCTGAAAACACTCGAAGAGCCGCCCCCCCGGTCGGTCCTTATCCTGGTCGGCACGAGTCCCGCGCGGCAGTTGCCGACGATTCGCTCGCGTTGCCAGTTGATCCGATTCCAACCGTTGCCCGAGCCGATCGTGGCACGGCTGCTGTTGGCCCAAGGCCATGTGGCCGACGCAGTCGAGGCCGCGCGGCTGGCGGCTCATGCCGAAGGCAGCCCCGAGCGAGCATTGGAATTGGCCGACCCGGCGCTTTGGGAGTTCCGCGAGAAACTGCTGGCCGACTTGGCCGCGCCGTCGCTCGACGGGCTCCGCATGGCCGGAGCGGTTAGTGCGTTCGTCGACGAGGCGGGCCGCGACGCGCCGCCACGACGGGCGCGGCTCCGTCTGATCGTCGGGTTCGCCGCCGAATTCTACCGCAGGTGGCTGCTGGTTCGCGAAGGGGCCGAGCTGCCCGGCGACGCGACCTTGGCTCGCGCCATCAGGCAGGCCCTCGGCAGACCCATCCAGTCCGAGGGGGGGCTGGCCGCCTGCGTCGAGCGGTGTCTCGACGCGCTCGAACAAATCGACCGCAACGCCAACCAGACGACGTTGATTGAGTGCTGGATCGACGATCTGGACCGCGCCGTTGGGGGCGATTTCTGACGCATTCGCCTTGACCCGAGCGGCCATTCTTGCGAAACTTCGCCACCCGTTCGGCCCTAAGATCGCGGTACATTTTGCCGCGGGCCGGCGAAGGCACTTGGTCACAAAGCGTCTCTCGCAAGACGCGTTACACGGAGGTTCTCACGATGCGGCGTCTTTTCACCAGCCAACCGGTCGCGCTAGTTCTGTCCGCCTTGCTGTTGTTGGTTCCGATCGGCTGCGGGGGTAATGACGCTGGTTCATTGGAACCGCAAGAAAACGAAGCCTCGGACGACACGACGGAGGATCTCAGCGCGAAGCCCGAATTGACCGGGCCGGCCGCCGCGGTATACGCATTTCTCGAAGGTGCTCGTCGTGGCGACGACAACGCGGTCGAAGCCATGTTGACGGCCACGGCTCGAAAGGAACTAGCCGAAATCGGCCTCAAGCCTGCCCCGCGAGCAAGCGACACGGCGCGATTCCAAGTGGGCGAGGCGCGTTTTTCGCCTGAAGACGCGAGCGTAGCGTACGTATCGAGCTTGTGGATCGAGGTGGATCCAACGAACGACCGTTCGAAGAACGACGAGATAGTCTGGGCACTTCGCAACACTTCGGGAGGATGGAGAATTGCGGGGATGGTTGTGACTATTTTCGAGGGCGAAGCGCCGTGGGCCTTCAACTTCGAGAGTGGCAAGGAAATGCAGGCGCAAGGTGAGCGACTGCTGGCGGAAAAGGAGCGCCGGGCGAATGCGACGGGTTCGGCTGAAGAGACGGCACGGTCGGCCGATGGCGAATCGGTCGCGAGGTGACGGCGCACGCCATGCTCCTGACCGCGATTTCCGCGAAAAAATGGCCGTTTTGACCCTAAAAAATTTCTGCAAAAAACTCTTGACGGGCTTTTCTACCCGAAACGCAACTCTTTCTCTCTAAAGAGTTTATCGTCTTCCCCAATTGCCAAGCCGATGGCTGAGGCAATAATTTCCTGAGTTTGCGGCGCAATTACCCCGGTCATGGGCTACGATTGCGTGGGCAAATCGCGTAGAATCGCCAGAACTCCGCCGCAACCCAATGCGCACAATTCCTCGCGTCCCCCCGCTTGACACTAGAACTAACCATGCTAGCTTAATGATCTAAGCTGTGTATTCCATACCACACGTCCTAAGCCGCAAAGCTTAAACAGGGCAGCTTGCGACGGTGGTCGGCGTGGCACAGCTATGAAAGGCCTTCCTTCCTGGCACCGTCGGAAGGGCGACCCATAACGATATTGTGGCGGTGCGATTAGGAAGTCCCTAAACGCTACGGTACCCTGTTTTTGGAGGATTTACGAATGAATCGTACCTACTTGATCGTCGCCCTTTTCGTGGCGGTGGTTGGTCTCGTCCTGACGGGCGTGACCGTCGAGGCAAAGGCTGGCGACGCTTGCGCGCCGGCGACCTGTGCCCCGGCCACCTGTGCTCCGGCTACTTGTGCGCCGGCCACCTGTGCCCCGAAGACGTGCTGCCCGAAGCCGCGTCGTGTTCGGACCTGCCGTCCGAAGACGTGCGAGCCGAAGACTTGCTGCGCTCCCGCAGCTTGCGAACCGGTCGCCTGCGCCCCGGCCACTTGCGAGCCGTCCACCTGTGCGCCGAAGACCTGCCGTCCGAAGCGCTGCCGTGCCCGGACCTGCCGTCCGAACACGTGCGCCCCGGCGACCTGCGCTCCGGCGGACTGTGCCCCGGCCGCCTGTGCCCCGGCTGCCCCCGAGGCTCCGGTTGTGGCTCCGGCCGAAGCTCCCGCCGCCTAGTGTCGGCGACACCGACGGCTCACGTTGGTTTCATGCCGCCCAGTGGCTAGGACCAGCAAGGAGTCGAGTTTGACAAGTTAAAACATTCCGCCGGCCCGAAGGTGCCCTGTTGCTTCGGACCCAACCGGAAAACATCGAAAGCCGGGTCTCGTTCGCGAGATCCGGTTTTTTCGATTCTTTGGTGTGCCGAGCCCGAATAATTCAACAACAAGTCTATGAGTAATCCGAGCTAGCGAGGCAGATGGACCACTGCAAAGCTGGGTGTGAAATACGCAACAATCCTTTTCTGTGTTGCGTGGGACTTGCGCCGTTTGCGACGAACGCAAGTTGTTGTTGTCTGTTGCATTGCGAAAACGAGCCTTTCTGTAAGCCTGGATTTTTCTATTGGGGGGTCTGTTGCAAAACCCCTATCGCTTGAGGGGGTTTGCTTGGCATGGACGGGACATCGCGTCGCGGATGCCGCATGCATGGTGCCGAATGAACACGTTCATACCATGCGGGCAGGGTTGATTTCAAGTCGGAGAATTGGCCGGGGTTCGACGAAAACGACACGCTTCTCGAACCCGCCACTTCTACTATAATGACCGGTGGCAGAGTCTGGAGGAGCGGGTCGAGTCGGGGGGCCAGGTTTCGGGCCATGCCGACTGCCGGTATGTTTGGGGGACGCGGTACGTGGACGAGTTGATTCTGCGGCAGCGCGACACGAGCAGCCCGAAGGACGGCACGCTGGACGAGGTTTTGT
>DOEZ01000205.1 GCA_003532715.1 Planctomycetaceae bacterium | reverse complement strand
CGGGATTGATCTGCGGATAGACGTAGAACTCGGCCAACCGCCGCAGCCCGACCGCTTCGGGCGCGTCGCTCAGCAGAAAGTCGATCATGCCTTCAAGAGCATGGCTGCCGGGCGTCTCGCACGGGTGGTTTCCCCCGGACAAGAGAATCTTGGCCTTCTTGCCCGGCGCGTCGACATCGGCGATCTTGTAGCCGTACAAGTCGTTCGGGGCAATGGTCCGACCGAGATCGTCGCGCCCACCCGCCGTGCGACCCACGACCAGGCCGCCGTTTCCACTCGTGGTCGACTGCACGAAGGGGCTCGCCGCGACGATCACCATGTGCTCGTGCGTTCGCGCGAGCGGATACGGCAACGAATAGGCCACGTAGACTTCGTCTTGCGTGAACGGCTGGTCATTTTGGAAGAGTCGTTTCGTCCCGGAGACGTAGCTGGTGTAGTTCCGGTCGAAATAATGCCACTCCGTCTGATCGTAGCTGTAGAGGAAACGGTGGTCGCTCAGGTCGCCGAGGAAGTGCGATTGCGAGATATCAAACAGCGGCCGCAGATTTTCGACTCCCGATGCCTTGAAATAGAGCCATCGCCAGCGAGTGGTGTACCCGACGGCCGTCCATGTGGACCGGCCGACGAGGTGGATCGCATCGTCCGACGCGATGGAAGCCGCCACTTTGAGCGAGCCGCTGTCGAAGTCCTGCGAGAGCGTGACGACGCCGATCGCTCGCGCGTGGAGCGAAAGTACAACGATCACGACCAACGCGGTGATAAACGCTTTGCGCATGGCATGTCTTCCGAAACGAGCGCTGGATGCGAGGTTCGCAAAATCGAGTTGGCGTACCGTGCCTCCAGACCATTCATGATAATCCACGCGGGCCGCTTTGTCGCCGCCAAAACGGGTCGAAGAGCCAAGCATCCGCAAGGTCCCCCGGCATTACGGAGAGACAAGCCGTTCGCGGGGGGGAAGCCGACCGCGCGTCGCCGTGTTATAATGCGGCCTCTCCCCTGGCGGGGCGCGGACCGTTTGTTGGAAGGGATCTATTTCATGCGGAAAAGGCGTCTTTCGTGCGTTCTGGCTCTGGTCGGTGCCGCCGCGGTCATTGGTTTTCTCGCCGTTCCCGTTGCGGCCCAGTCGGACTCGCAACGCGAGGGATCGCCCAGCGTTGCCGATCTCGTCCGGCGACAACTCGATCTCGACGACAAGGACGGCGACGGCAAAATCGGCAAGTCAGAAGCGGGCCCGCGGCTTCGCCGATCTTTCGACCTCGTCGACCGCGACCGCGACGGATTCCTTGACAGCGACGAACTGGCGCAATTGGCCGAGCAGCTTCAAAGTCGATGGAACGGCCGCCGGCGACCGGCTCAAGCAAATCGCAACGGCGGCAAACCAACGCCAACCCAGGCCGAGGTGGCCTACGGTCCTCATCCGCGAAACGTGCTCGATTTCTGGCGGGCCGAATCCAGCTCGCCCGCGCCGCTGGCGGTGTTCATCCACGGGGGCGGATTCGTCGGCGGAAGCAAGGAAGCACTCGATGCGCGAACCCTCCGCGAATTGCTCAAGGCGGGCATCTCGGTCGCCGCGCTCCATTATCGGTTCGTCACGCAGTCGCCCTTGCCCGCCGCCCATCACGATTGCCGTCGCGCGTTGCAGTTTCTCCGATCGAAGAGCGAGGAGTGGAACATCGACAAGACGCGAGTCGGCGCCTTTGGCGGCTCGGCCGGCGCGCAGGTTTCGATGTATCTGGCTTTTCACGACGAAATGGCCGACCCCCAAAGCGACGACCCGGTCGAGCGGGAATCAACGCGATTGACGTGTGTCGCCACGACCGGCGGGCAAACGACGCTCGATCTCTCCTGGTGGCGAGAACACATTCCCGGTTATGAAGAACCACATCGCGACCCGAAACTGGTGTTCGGCGCCATCGCCCGCGACGAGTACCTGAAACGGGTGAGCCAGTTGTCGGCGCTGACTCTCGTTTCAAAAGACGATCCGCCCATCTTCATGGTCTACGCCATGAAGCCCGATTCGCGAATCCCCGACGAACCCAAACGAGCAATCAATTGGAAGGTTCACCACGTCGCGTTCGGCGCGGCGCTCAAGGAGAAAATGGACGCCTTGGGCATCGAGGCCGACCTCGCCTATCCGGGGTCAACGACCAACTACAACTCGATTCCCGAGTTCTTCATCGCGAAGCTCAAACCCCGGAGGAGCTGAGCGAGAACGTGAATTGGTTATCGGGATCGGTCTTGTGTTCGTCGTGCATCGGGCTGTAGGAGCGAGCCTGGACCGTCTTGCCGTCGGGCAAGAATTCGAGCAATTGCAGCCACGCGCCTCCGCCGACGGGTTGGACCTGATAGTCGACCAGCATTTCGTTAGGCGCGTCAATCCCTTCCCCGACAGAGGGCACGGCATTCGCTGACCGGAACTCGCATGTCCATGTTGGTGCCGCATTCGCGGTGGTCGAGGTATTCGCCCGCTCCGCCGGCGACCCTCCCCAGCGCGAAAAGCAAGAACGGCAGATCCAATGCTCGCTCGACCGATATCTTCTTCTCGACCAAAAGTGGCCAGACGATGCCCATCAGCACGCAAGTGATGGCCGCGTCGACGTTTACCGCGTGGACCTTGTTGGTCGCTTGCTGGTTGAGCAGCTCGGCGGCCAGCCGATGGTAGAAGTCGAGAAACACGTTGTAGTATCCCTGGTCTTCAAGATACGTGCTGATGACTCGTTCTCGCGGGTCGTAATTGACCTTCTCGGTGTTGAAGACCGGATGGCCGAGGCAGGGAACCATGCTGTAATCGATGCCCGCCTCCTTGGCGGCCGATTTCGTCTTTTTGAATTCCGAGACGAACTTGGCCGCCAGCTTGTCGAGATCGATGCCGTGGTCGCGATGGTAGGGATCGGTCAAGCCCGTGTTGGCGAAAACGTCGACGAGCAACTTGGCGGCCACCTTGCCGTTACCGCCGTGGACCTCGCCGATCGTGCCCAGCGTGGTCATCATGGCCGTGTTGGGCCCGTTGCCGGCCGAGGCCGACAGCTTCGCCCCCTGCGCCGAGATGGTGCCCGGGCCGTTAGTCAGAGCCGCGATCAGGCACATATCGACCAGCCGCGTCTCGAATGCATGTCGGACGGGATGGCCCAGCCAGCACAGCAACATCGAGTTGATGAACGAGCCCTGTTTCATCATGCTCAGAGTCGAATACCCGTAGATTCGCGGTGTTACACCGTCGTTCGACGAGGCGTGCGAAGCGTTGCGCATCGACTGACGCGGTGGAGTGTGGCCCAAACCGGAATGGATGTACTTCTTGATGAGCGAACCGTAGGGCTCGATGATCGTATCGACGTGCGGGACGAGGTGGCTCGGCAGTCGCTGGGTGAACGAGCCGAGCCCGACGATCCACGGACGCAGCACGAGCGGATTCTTGGGAATCATGTCGCGATCCCACTGCATGGCCTCCATCAGGGTCGATGCGGCCGAAACCAAATCGTGGAGCGTGTTCACGCGAAGGCCGCGGCGCAGCTCGGCCAGCAAGGGCATGATTTCCTTGGCGTCCTCGGGATGGAAGACGGGCACGCCAAAGTAGTCGTCGAACAGGGCCATCTTGGCCGAAGCCGACGTATTCAGCCCGTCGACCACCGCCCCCGCATGACCCAGCGAAATACCGGTCCCCTCGGCGAACGAACCGGCCACGTAGACGAGAATCGGCTTCTGGAATCCCTCGGCGCGGGCCATCTCGACCGCTTCGAGTTCGTAGACCCCGCCCGGCTCGATATAGAGAACCGTCAGTCGGGTCCGCGGATCGTGTTCGGCCATCCGTAGCAGCTCTTTGATCGGCGTCAGGATCAACGGATCCTTGCCGGTCGCGATGCCGTAGGAAACCCCCAGCCCGGCCGACTGAAGATAGCTGGCGATCGTGTTGACCATGTTGCCCGAGTTCGAAATAATGCACGCGCTGCCCGGAATAAAGGCTTCGGCGGGCGAGTCGCCTCCGACCGCCCCGATGCGAACGGCGTCGTGGACGTTGATCACGCCCAGCGTATTACAGCCGAGAATGTCGAAATGGTCGAGATTGCAGAGTCGGCGCAGCTTGGCCGTGACTTCGACCGAGACGTTCTCCGTGATAACGAAGATTGTCTCGACGCAGTTCTTTCCGTGCTCGATCACTTCCTTGACGTCGCCGTAGACGGCTTCGGGGGGCGAGTAGACCACGACCTTGTTTGGCTTGCGTTCGTCAGGCAGTTGAGCGAGCAACTCGTCGAACTGGCCGAATACGGGAATGTCGTCGGCCGCCGGAACGCTGATCGTCTGTCCAGCCTTGGCCAGCGACCAGCCTCCGACGATGTTGTTGCAATAGACCTGCGAGATATAGGAGACACTCGAGGCTTCGCGACCCGTGATGTTCGATACGGCCACCCGGTCGCCCTTCTTCAGCAGATCTTCAAGCGACTTGGCTTTCATCACAATCATCATGCTGCATCTCCTTTTTCGTCGTGCTGTTCGCCGGCGCGAGACAACTCGGCGGCGTACGCGGCCACCATCGTAATGGGCGTGTCGGGTCCGAAAAAGACGTAGGGCATCGAGAGGTTGTCGAGCGTTTCCTTGAGGTGGGCGAAGCCCTGAACCAACCCGGGACCGCCGCGTCCGACGACAACGGGGATCGAAATCGGCCCGTGCTCATCGACCCATTCCTGCAACGCGTCGCCGATTGCCGCGAAAGTGACGTCGATCCGCGTGTTATTCGCCTTACCCCCCAGAATCAGAAGAAGCGATGCCGTCGCCAGGTGATGCTTGAAACAGATCGCGGCCGTTTGCTTCATCCGATCGTACGGCGGATTGCCGCCAAAATCGGACAGAAAGATCGGATCGCCGCCCAATTGGGTCAGAGTCTCGATAATGATCGTGCTCGCCCCGCCGCCGAATAGGATTGGCAGAATCTTCTTTCCGCCCAGGTCCGACACGTGGGCCTGCCCGCGATAGCTCGACGCGGCCCACGCCTTCATCTCTTCCTCGAACGGCGTTTCGTTGGTCGGATACTCGGGCCAGCGGATGCCCAAGTCGCGAAACTTCCGGTTGTTCTGGTCGAACGTGGCCTTGAAATCGCAGGCGAACGCCTGACCGTCGGCCGTCACTCGCCACGGGTTGATTTCGCAACTGAGCATTCCGGTCGATATGAACATGTCCCATTGGCTGACCAGGCATCGGGCCAGGGTCGCGTTGGGCCGGCCCTCGAGGCCGAGCTTCGAGAGTACCTCCGACGCCTCATAGGCGTTCAAACCTCGAAAGACGCCGACCGGTATGGTCATTTTCTTCGACTCGTCAACCGCCTCAATGTCGACTCCCCCTTCGAGCGACACGGTCAAGGACGGCCCCAGAAGCCTCGAATTGTAGGTGATTGCCGAGAAGACCTCCCAATCGGCCGGCACCGACTGAACCATGTAGGCCGTCCGCGGCTGTTGCCCCGAAATCTCGGTCGCCGCAACTTGCTTGAGCAGCCGCACGGCCTCGCGATAGTCGGTCACAGTGCGAATGACCCCCGCCTTGCCCCGTTTTCCCGCCAAAATGTCGGGCTTGATGATGCCCGATCGCCACTTCTCCAGTTTCTCCTTGACGACCGACTGCGCGACCGGCTCGACGACGAAGTCGGGCGCCGGTATCTGAAACCGGGAAGCCAGTTCCTTCAGGAATCCCAACTCTCCCACCTTAAGACTCACGACGTTTCTCCTTCATCGAGGGATAGACTCACGGTTGTCCACTTCGGCCCGTGCCCAAAAAGGGCCCCTTTGCCGAGACCTCGGGCGGCTTCATCCGACAAGTTCGTCCAAACCGACGGATCTCACAAAAAGCGAAAGACGCGACCATCCAAGGGGCTCCGAGCGGCAGGCAAGCCTCGGTCGAGCCGCCGTCTTGCGAAACGAAGAGAGAACGGCGCGAACGCCAAGCCCGATCGATCGCGTCGAACGGGACTTCGTGCCGGCAGGAGGTGCGATCCGACAGAGGCAGGTGGTTCACCGCGGGAAGCCGTCGGCCCTAGAATGGCCCGTTTTTGAGGCGTATTTGTGGAAGAATATGACCAATAAGACTGAGTATACCGAGGTTCCTCGCTGTTGGAAGTCTATATCCGAAGATTTTTTCGAGAATCTTCGGACCCATTCCACGATGTTCGGTTGTGGCGGAATGGGGCCGCGCAAGGCGCGAACCAACGTTGCCTCCAAGCTGGGCGTGACCTCGGTTGACGCCAACGTCTCGAATACGTATCGTTTTCGAAAGCGATCCCCTCGAACGTAAACACCGAGGGTGACCGTGGGAGCGGTCGGCCGCACTGCATCGCCGACATGAAGGAAGGGGGAGATTCGAGCTGCGAGCTGCTGTCACCTCGAGGTCAACAAGCAACCCCGAGTTTACGTGATCGGCGACGGCGACTTCCTGCCAGGAATACCAGGGCCGCCAGCATGGCCAACGTCGAAGGTTCGGGCACGGCCGCCGACTCGCGCGTCGCGCCGCCCCAGTTGGCCGCGAGGATCGAGGC
>DOEZ01000720.1 GCA_003532715.1 Planctomycetaceae bacterium | reverse complement strand
CGCTTTCGGCAGGTTGTAGTGGTAGACGTAACGGATATCGGCCTTATCGATGCCCATGCCGAAGGCGATCGTGGCGGCGACGATCATCCGGTCGGATTTCATGAAGGCGTCTTGCACCGCATTGCGGTCGTCGGTCTCCATGCCGGCGTGATACGGTCGAGCGTCAAAGCCGTGCGCGTTGAGAAACGCGGTAACGTCCTCGGCCGTCCGTTGGAGCGTGACGTAGACGATCGTCGGCCCGGGTGGCCGCTCGCCGAGACGCGCCAGCAGGTGGTCGTCCTTGGCGGCGGGACGGCACGGCGAAACGTAGAGCCGAAGATTCGGGCGATAGAAGCCTGTCTGGATCGCGTCTTGTTCGGCGATGTTGAACTCGCGGGCGATATCGCGAGCCACGTGCGGCGTCGCGGTCGCCGTGAGCGCCAGGACGCGCTCGACCTTGAGTTGCTTGGCGAGTCGCGCGATCTTGAGATAGTCGGGCCGGAAGTTGTGCCCCCACTCGCTAATGCAATGGGCCTCGTCGACGGCCAACAGGGCGATCTTGCGCCGCTCGATCCACGCGAGGAACCGTTCGTTGCCGAGTCGTTCGGGCGAGACGTAGAGTAGTTTGATCCGCCCGGCGTTCAGACCGTCGTAAACGGCGATCGTTTCGTCGCGTGACAAGCTCGAATCGAGGCGCGCGGCCGGCACGCCCCGCGACGCGAGGAAGTCGATCTGGTCCTTCATCAGGGCGATCAACGGCGAGAGGACGACCGTCAACCCGTCGAGCAGGAGCGAGGGCAACTGGTAACAGAGGCTCTTGCCGCCGCCGGTCGGAAAGATGGCCAACACCGATCGGCCGACCAGAAGAGCCGCAATAGCCGACTCCTGGCCGGGACGGAGCGAGTCGAAGCGAAAGACCTGTTTGAGCGTTTGTCGAGCCGCGTCGGGCAGCGGGACGCTCGGTGTGGGGAGCGACGTTTGCATGACGTTGGTCTCCAGCGTGACGGCGTTTGATCGGAATCGGCCCACGACGGCCCCAGGAGTGACGAATAGTGTACGCTAGTATACATACCCGATCCGATACGTCAACTCCCCTTTCACGAGGCTTTTCGACTCGGTTGTCGCGTGAAACCCGCTACACCAGGGGGTGTCGATGCGCCGTGTGGCCGCGTGTTTGAGTAATTCGCTCGATAACACAACTTGACTGATCCGTCATGTTGCTTTATAATCGCAACATCACAAATCGGAGGTGATGCAATGACATCGACCTGGCAACTTACGCGAGACATGTTCCTTTCGTTCGACGAGGTCGATTTGCTTCTCGACCATGTTCGCGCGCCATGCCGCAACGCATCGACTCGGCGGCGAGTCGCGGCTTGTCTCGATCGCCTGATGATTGAGGGGCTTCTGTTTTCGGGGCTTCGGACTAGTGAATTCTGCGGGCTGACGGTGGCCAACACAATCGTCGGTCGGGGCGAGTCGGTTTTTGTCATCGAAGGGCTGAAGGGACGCGACCGAACGGTCCATGTCCCCTCGGAGGTCAGCCGTCTCGTCGAGCAGTTTGTCGCCGACATACGTCCGGGGCTTTTGCCGGCCGACGTCGACCCGAACGACCCGACCCGCCCGCTGGTCTACGGAGAACGAAAGAACCCCCTTGAGCGAACGGGGCTCTATCGTCGCGTGGTCCGCGTCCTGCGGGCGGCGGGGCTTGGCGATCGGGCGAGCGTGCAATTGTTGCGACACACCTACGGGTATTTGGCCTATGCGCTTTCGCACGGAAACCTCCTGTTCGTGCAAAGGCAACTCGGCCACGCCCATCCCATGGTCACGGCCATTTACGCCCAATTCGTCGAGGAATCGTACCAACCCCTGGCCGAGCAGATTTTCATTGGCTCGGCCATCACCCATCACGCGGGAGGTGCTTGACATGGAGTTTTCGGAGAAAGATATCCAAGAAAACGTGAGACGCGTCGTGAAGGAAGCCCTGTGCGTGGAGGACGACGAAGTCACGCTCGACGCGCGTCTTACCGACGACCTGGGAGCCGAGTCGATCGATTACCTCGACATCGTCTTCCGATTGGAGAAGACGTTCGACATCAAGATCGACCGCGACGAGCTGATGTTCGGCAATTCAAGCAGCGAGGACTACTTCAAGGACGATCGGATCACCGATGCCGGCCTGGAGGAAATTCGACGGCGTTTTCCAGACGCGGCCGTCGACGCCGTGGAGAAAAGCCGCAGCGTCGCTGATTTTGTGCGCGTGTTCACCGTCGCCGCCCTTGTCACCTTCGTCAAGGAGAAGCTGGCCACGCGCGAGGCCGAGTGACGTTGGCATCTCGATGAGGGCTAAAACCGCGAAGCGGACGGCCGGCGCGAGCCGTCGCCAATGACGGGAGGCACGAGACTTAGGCGTTTCGTGCCTCCACGCGGGTTTCTTCTGTTCTTCGCGCCTTCATCGCGCTCGATCAGGGTTGATCGGGCGTTTCGAGGCGTTCCTTCCATTCGAGTCCGGCTTCTTCGCGCAGATTGCTGATCCAGGCGAAAAGCATCTTCTGCTTCTCCCCGTCGCCGATGGCCCGATACTTGTAGTACGGGTCGGTCTCGAACATCGCGACGAGGTACTTTTCGCTGGGCGTGGTTTCGACGAGCCGCATGATGTAGACGGCCGTTTGTGGCTGGTTCATGGCGACGCCGATTTCGCCCTGCTTCAGGGCGTAGGCGGCCTTCATGAAGTCGGGCCCGGGCTGATCAACGTTTTCGACGGTCCCGAACCGCAACTGGGCGCGGTATTGGGTGGCGGCGGTCGTCTCGCTGGTGATCCAGGTGAACTCGCCGGTTCGGGCAACGCGGATGTCGTCCCGCTTGCCGATGGAGTCTTCGAGCGAGAGGCCCGACTTGCGTGCTTCATCGGCGAGCGATTCGGCATGCGATTGGGCCTTCTCGCGCGACTGGACGAGCCGCCACGCGGCCAGAACCTTGTCGCGGATTCCCTCGTCGGTGAACTCCGGCACGCGCTGCTCGGTCTGCTCGGTCTTCCAGAACAAATACTGGTTCGCGTCCACGTCCCAGGAGACATCGGGCAGATACGTCGGCAATCCCCCGAATACCTTTTGTGCGAAGGACTCACTTTCGCCGTCGCCCGACAGACCGATATCCGTTCCCTCCAGCTCGGCGACGGTGACGAGGCCCGTCCGGACGAATTTCAGCTTGGCCGTCTTGGCCAACGGCTCGACGTTTAGTTCGGGCACCGTTTGGTTCTTCTTATCTTCGCTCGCTTCGTAATGAATCACCGCCTCTTGGTGCTTCTTGACGGCCAACCGGATCGTGTTCAGCGCCGTTTGCATCCGCTCGGCCGCCTTCCGGCGAGCAAGCGTCGTCCGGATCGAATCCTTGACCTCTTCGAGCGGCTTGTAATCGTCGTCTGGTTCCGCCTTCGGTTGCTCGCCTTCCTTCGGTTGCGCAACTTCTTCTTGCATCATCGACACAAGGCGGAAGGGCGACGCGGCCCCGGTGCGCGACGTCTTGGTTTCGGGGGCGTCGGCCGGTTGTTCCTCGGGCTTTGCGTCGGACGGCNNCTGGCTCAGCCGTGGGCTCAACCGCCGGTTCAGCCGTGGGTTCGACCGCTGGTTCCGTCGTGGGTTTCGTCGCTGGCTCGCTCGACGGGGTTGCCGACGGCGCGTCGCCGGCGGGGTCGGTTTTCGGTGTGTCTTGCGCGGGAGTCTGCTCGGTCGTTTTCTCGGCCTCGGGGACCGTCGCGGCCGGCGGCGTCTCTTGCGGAGCCGTCTCGGGTTTCGTTTCGGACGGTTCGGTCTTGCCCGGTTCGGGTGACAACGGTTCGTCCGACTCGAGCGACGGGAGACGCACGCGTCGGAATTCGTCGCGGTTTTCCAGGTAGTACGCCTCGATTTCCTCGTCCGAGATTTCGTCCGGGTTGGCAAAGGTCTCGAATTCGGCCTTGACGTATTGGATGTTCACGCGGCGCGGGATTTTAAAGCCCAGCTCGGGCGACCCGGCCAGGGGAAACTGGTTCTTATGCTCTTCGAAGAACGCCTTCAACTCCTCGTCGCCCGGATCGTCGATCTTCTCGACGAATTGAGCCACTTCGACCGGGGCGACTTCGAGATCGAGCTTGCGATAGAGTCGTTGGTAGTAATCCCAACGTTGTCCGGGCGTGGCGCCTTCCAACCCGACATCGAACATACCGACCACGTTGGCGGCGAGAATCGCGTCGTGCAGCGTGTCGTAGACGACGTTTTCGTTCAAGTGGAAGTGGCCATAGAGTTTTTCGTAATCTTTCCGATTCAGACGGTTGTCGGCCAACTCGCGCAGATACCGGGTGACGGTGTCGTCGCTGACGACCATGCCAAGTTCTTTCGCATGTTGCACCAGGAGCCACTGATTAACCGCCGCCTCGGGACTCGGATCGTTGAGCATCAACGGTCCGATTTGAAAACGGTCTTTGGTCAATACGGCCATTTGGTCTCCCTCGGAGGCCGCGCTGGCGACGCCTCGGAGGAAGACGAGTAGCCGTCGGCGCGTTTCCCGAAGGTAGTCCACGTCGCTTCGCTCCAGGTCGCCGTATTTTTTGGTCGTCACTACGACGGGATTCGCGACTTTCGCCGTCCCGACCGCCTTGCCGATCAGGTCCAGAAAGACGAAAGCGATGATCGCCATGAGACAGAGCGTGGCAATCAAGAACTTCTGATGTTTGCGGAAAACGTGAAACGGACTTGCCATGGAATAATCCTTGGGGAAAGGGGACTCACCGGACGAGACGCATCATGCTTCCCACCCGGGCAGGGGCAATCGAAACCCAGCATTGGCTCGCCGAACACACTGATCCTCGGTCGAGCGTCGCGTGGGTGTCGCGAGCCAAACACCATCCGAATCCTGCAATTCTAGAGTGCTTCGGCGTTAGTGCAATCCCAAATTGGGGGTCCGATCGGCTTTGTCGCCAGATTCTTGACGAGGCCATCGAGAGCGATGGTGTTTTGCCGGCGGCAGCCGGTTTCTCATCTATCCCGCAGACCGGGTGGTTCGTGGTCCACTCCGGAAATGGCAATTGTGTCGATCGAGCGGAGTGTTACAATTCCTCACTTGAGTTGCCGGCCGGATCGGGGCGAATGAACCGAATGCTTCGGGTGGCCGACGCCCGGCTAAGGATCGCAGTCCGAATCACAGATACTTATTGACATTCAAACCGGAGGCAAGCGAGTCGAATGACCGTATTGGACCCTGCTCGGTTCCGGTCGAGCGACTTGCAGGCGGCATGAGCAAGCTATGTTGAGGAGGCGTTGGGCGAGATTGGCCGACAGCCCCGCGACTGGCGGAATCCAACCGCATCCTCCGACGACGAAACAACGCGTTCTCCCACATATCCGGTTGGGTCATGGTACGAAAAGCATCTACTGACGCATCGAAGCCCCTGGTTATCGTCGAGTCGCCGGCGAAGGCCCGCACGATCAGCAAGTTCCTTGGCAAGGACTACACGATCGAGGCCAGTATTGGCCATATTCGCGATCTTCCCCAAGGCGCCAAGGAGCTGCCGGAGAAATACAAGAAGGAGGCGTGGGCTCACCTGGGGGTCAATGTCGACTCCGAGTTTGAGCCGGTCTACGTGATCCCTCACGAGAAGGCCAAACAGGTCGCGAAACTCCGCAAGCTGCTCGAAGACGCTTCGGAACTCTATCTGGCGACGGACGAAGATCGCGAGGGAGAGGCCATCAGTTGGCACCTGTGCGAGGTGCTTCGACCGAAGGTTCCCGTCCGGCGGCTCGTCTTCCATGAAATTACGAAGGAAGCCATCCAGGAAGCGCTGAAGCAACCGCGCGACGTGGACACGAACCTGGTCCGCGCCCAGGAAGCGCGGCGGATCATCGACCGGCTTTACGGCTACGAGGTGTCGCCCCTTCTATGGCGCAAGGTGCGTCCCAAGCTGTCGGCCGGCCGTGTTCAGAGCGTGGCGGTTCGGCTCATCGCCGACCGCGAACGCCAGCGCATGGCGTTCGTCGCGGCCACCTACTGGGACATTTTGGGGATGTTCGCCAAGCAGGGCGGTTCGTCGTTTCAGGCCGGGCTGGTGTCCGTCGGCGGCCGACGCATTCCAACCAGCCGCGATTTCGATTCGTCGACGGGGCGGCTCAAGGATCCCTCGCTTTTGCTGCTCGATCAGGGCCAGGTGGAAGAATTAGTCGGCCGCTTGCGCCGAGAGACCCCGCGCGTCAACCGGGTCGAAAGCAAACCGTACACCACGAAACCATCGCCCCCGTTCACGACCAGCACGCTGCAGCAAGAGGCCAACCGAAAACACGGCTTCACCGCGCGGCGGACGATGCAGGCGGCCCAGAGCCTTTACGAAAACGGCCATATCACCTACATGCGCACCGACTCGACCAGCTTGGCCCAGATGGCCGTCGAGGCGGCGCGCGAGTTGGTTCGTTCGCTCTACGGTCCCGAATACCTTCCCCGCGAAGCTCGCGTCTATCGGACCAAGGTCAAAAACGCGCAAGAGGCGCACGAGGCGATCCGGCCGGCGGGGGCTCGGTTCGAGCGACCGGAGGAACTGCGCGACCAACTCTCGGCCGACGAATTCAAGCTCTACACCCTGATCTGGAAGCGGACCGTCGCCTGCCAGATGGCCGATGCCCGAGGACACCGGACGACAATCGACGTCGGGCTGGACAACGCGATCTTCCAGGTGAACGGCAAGACGATCGAGTTTCCGGGCTATTTGCGGGCGTATGTCGAGGGGTCGGACGACCCGAACGCCGAATTGGCCGATCGCGAGACGGTGCTTCCGCAAGTGACGGTGGGCGAGTCGCTTGCGTGCGACAAGCTCGAATCGAAGAGCCACACCACCCAGCCCCCCAACCGTTACAGCGAAGCGTCGTTGACGCAGGCGCTCGAAGAGATGGGCATCGGCCGACCCAGCACGTACGCTTCGATTATCGAGACCATCCTGGCTCGAAAGTACGTCTTCAAGAAGAGCAACTCGCTTGTGCCGACGTGGGTCGCGTTCGCCGTGTCGAATCTGTTGGAGAATCATCTGCCCGATCTGGTCGATTACCAGTTTACGGCCGAGATGGAGGACGAGCTGGACGCGATCAGCCGCGGCGAATTGGGCCACGTCGATTATCTTCGCCTGTTCTATTTCGGAAACGCGCATCCCGGGCTGAAGCAGCAACTGGCCAACAAGGTCGGCGAGATCGACGCACGCGACGTCAGCCGCATTCCGATCGGCACGCCGGCCGAGCGGTCGGAAAACGCGGGCGAGCCGGTCTTCGTGCGAGTCGGCCGTTATGGGCCGTTCTTGGAGCAAGGCGAGCGGCGGGCGAGCCTGCCCGAAGAAATGCCGCCCGACGAACTCACCTTGGCCGCCGCGCTGGAGATGCTCGACAAGGCAACCCAAGGCGACGAACCGCTGGGAATGTGTCCCGAGACGGGCAAGCCAATCTTCCTCAAGACGGGCCGCTTCGGTCCGTACGTGCAGCGGGGCTCGGCCGACGACGAAGAGAAGCCGCAGAACGCGTCGCTCATGAAGGGCATGAGTCCGGAAGACGTGAATCTGGAAATGGCGTTGAAGCTGCTTTCACTGCCGCGCGACTTGGGCGAACATGCCGAAAGCAAGGAGTCGATCGTCGTCCACAACGGCCGCTACGGCCCGTATGTGAAGTGTGGAAGCGAAACTCGCTCGCTGCCGGCGGCGATCTCGCCCTTGGACGTCACACTGGAACAGGCGATCGAACTGCTGGCCCAACCGAAGACGCGCCGCGGCGCGACCGCGAAGAAGGAACCCCTCAAGGTGTTCGACGCCTCGCCGGTCACTCAGCAGCCAGTCGAATTGCTCGAGGGCCGCTACGGTCCCTACGTGACCGACGGCGTCACAAACGCCTCGCTTCCTCGCGCCCAGTCGCCCGACGAGCTGAGCTTCGAGCAGGCGCTCGACCTGCTCGCCGAGCGCGCGGCGAAGGGACCGTCGAGCAAGAAGAAGGCGGCCGCGAAGAAGACCACGGCGAAGAAGACGCCGAAGAAGACCACGAAGAAGAAAACCGGCGGCACACGGACCTCGAAGGCGACCGCGAAGAAAAGCGCGAGCAAGAAGCCCAAGAAATCGGACGAATAGCCGGGGGCGAACGGCAGTTCGCGACCTTGGGGCCGCAGTGTCGCTTTCGGGAGACGGACCCATGCCCCACTCACGAACCGCTTTTCTGGCCACGTCTTTCGCGCTTCTCTTCATCTTCGCCTGGGGGTGTCGCGGCAGGCTGCTTGAAGAGACGGAAGAAATCGGCCTGGTTACTTACACGGGCATGTGCGACGCCTCGGCCGCCGTCGCCCTCGACGACGCGACATTGCTTGTTGCGGATGACGAGAAGAACGTCTTTGGCGTCTACCGGGCCGACCCGCCAGGACCGCCCCTTGAGACGATTCGCTGGGACGAACCGTTGGCGATCGATCCGGATAACGACGAACACCCCGAAGCTGACGTCGAAGGGGCTGCCGTTCTCGGCGATTGCATCTTCTGGATCACATCGCACGGGCGGAACCGCGACGGCAAGTGGCGGCCCAATCGCCATCGGTTTTTCGCGATGAGGCCCGTGCGAGGCGCGAACGGACTGACGTTCGAGCCGTTCGGCAAACCCTATCGCGAGCTTGCCTTGCGGTTGGCCGACGATCCGCGCCTGCGCGAATTGGGCTTTGATGACGCCCTGGGTCCTGAAGGCAAGAAAGCCAAGAAACTCGCGCCAAAAAGCGCCGGGTTGAACATCGAGGGCCTTGCCGCGATGCCCGACGGCCGTTCGCTGCTGATCGGCTTTCGCAATCCACGGCCTGGCGGAAAGGCCGTCGTGACGCCGCTGCTCAATCCGACGGCCGTCTTGGCCGAAGGCGCGGCGCCCGAGTTCGGCGATCCGATTTTGCTCGATCTCCAAGCAGAATTCGCCGGTAAGTCTCGAAAACTCGGCATTCGGTCGCTCGCGTTTCTCGATTCGCTTAAGTGCTACCTGATCGTGGCTGGCCCGCACGGCGAGAAGAAGCACTTCGCGATCTTCCGTTGGTCGGGCAAACCGGAAGACCAGCCTAAACTGCTTCCTCGCCTCACGGCATCGGTCCATCGCGCCGGCGACTTCGCGCCCGAGGCACTTATCGTCTATCCGGGTGGCGACAAGATTCAGTTACTCGGCGACGATGGCTCGCGGATGGTCGAGGTCGAATCGGCGGCCGAATGCCGCGAGGGCACGTTCCAGGACGGCCAATGTGAAGCGAAATATCTGCTCGATCCCGAGCGGCAGACGTTTCGGAGCTTCGTGTTTTCGATGGATGAACTGCGGTGAATGGACCGTGGCGTCCACACTAGCCCGAAGTGCGAGCGAGGGTAACCCGTTTCAACCCCGTCGCTTGCGCTTCGGGCTAGTATGTGGGTATCGGGCGTTTCCTCTCGCTTGCGCTTCGGGTTGGTGTTGCTACGTGAATACTCCGTGTTATTCCTTGTTCGGGCCGGTGGCGACGGCCATGGCGATGGCGTGGGTGCGGCAGTGCGAGATGCTCACTTGCAGGCTGGTGATGCCCATCTGTTCGACGACCTTCTTGACTCCGCCATGGACGTAGACGATCGGTCGGCCGCCCGTTTCGTTGAGCACTTCGATGTCGCGCCACGCGATGCCGCGCCGCCAGCCGGTGCCCAACGCCTTGAGGATCGCTTCCTTGGCGGCCCATCGGCCCGTGAAGTGCTCGGTCGATTGCTTCCGGCTCTGGCAGTAGCGAATCTCCTTGGGCGTATAGACCCGCTCGATGAATAGTTCGGCGTGCCGCTCGATCATCTTGGCGATGCGCAAGCATTCGGTGATGTCGGTGCCGATACCAATAACGTCGGACATGGTTGGGCCTGGGGTTCTCGCCACATTGGTGCATACGCGTCTGTCTCGTCCCGACCCGTAGGGTCGTTTCGATAGTAGCCCAGCGATTTATCGCTGGGACCAGGAAGGCAAGAAATGCCGCTTCGTCCCGTAGGGACGACTGAAGCCCGGGGGACGAATATCTCGGGCTTCGCGCGTCCCTACGGGACGCACACGATCACAATTGCCTCTATTCCCAGCAGTGAACTGCTGGGCTATTGTCAAGCGTCCCTCCGGGACGGAAAGGGTGTAGGGTGGGTCGAGCTCCGCGAGCCCCACCAATTTTGCTTCACACATGGGCAGTTCCTCACACCCGGGGGCGGGTGTGCTACATGTGGGACAGCCGCCCTCGGTCGTCATGGCTCATGCGCCGCCGTCGCGCCGTCGAGGACGGCAATGACTTGGCTTCGCCGTTGGTCGTCGAGCCAGGCGACCGCCGGCAGGCCGGCCGCGGCCCGGCCCTTGCATGATAACGCAAGGCCGGTCGTTCCGCACCCCCCGTTGCACGAAATCAGGCGGAAGTGGGTCGCGCGGGCGGCATCTTCCGCCGGCCACTGGAGCACCTCGATCAGCCGTCGAGCCGTTTCGGCGTGTACCGGGCCGCTTCGCCGCGTGGCGTACCAGCTTCGGCATTGGCCGCAATACGGGCGACGCAGGGCCATCCACGTCATGACGGCGGCCGGCAGCAGAATCAAAAGCCCGTCCAAGGCCCAACTCAGCCAGGCCGCCGGTCCGCGCGCCGTCCACGAGCCGAACGTCGTCTCCAACCGGCGTCCTTGGTCCGCTTGGCGCGCCAGGTACTCGCCCATGCTCGACGGCGCGGCGGGAAGCCGCCCGGCGACCAATTCGCCGAACGCCTGTTGGGCCTTCTGGTACTGAGCCAAGTCGTGCTCCGCCGCCGCCCGGGCTTGGCGGTAGCTGAACCAATGTTGCCCGACGACGACCGCGGCGACGGACAGCGCCAACGCCGTCCAGACGGTCGGCCGATGGCCCACCTGGCAGATCCGCGCGAGCGAAACGAGCGACGCGCCGAGAATCAGTCCGACCATCAGCGGAAAAACGATCAACGGCGAAAACCGTGTACTCACCTCGACCGACGCCCAGGCGAACAGCACGCCCAGCGCGACGCAAACCGGCAGCCAAACCAACCATCCCCACCAGGTCGCCCGACCACGGCCGGCGGGAGCAGGAACTTCGTTTCTTCGATCCATCAAATCCTCACGCGTCAGTCGAACTTCACCAACAACTCGCCGATCGGCCGTTTGGGCACGTGATGCACGCCCTCGGCGTCGCGCCAATAGACGACGTCGCCCGGGTCTTTCGCGTTTTCGAGCACGATCGTCTCGTTGGGCACGCCCAGCGCCAAGACGAGGCAGACGCCGAACCGCTCGGGGATGTGGAAGTCGCGCCGCACGGCGTCGCGGTTGATCGACCCAATCATGCAGCCGCCCAATCCTCGCTCGACCGCCCCGAGTAGGATGCTCTGCGCGGCAATGCCCGCATCGACCGTGTACTGGTCGGTGATTTGCGTGTCGCCCAGTATGACGATGTAGCCTGTGGGCCGTTCGTGTTCGGCCGGGCCGGACCAACCCTCCAACGCCCGCGCCCACGCCAGGTGGCCGAAGAGCTTTGCGTTGGCCGCCGGGTCGCAGACGATCAGGTACCGCAGCGGCTGGCGATTGGCGGCCGACGGGCACAGCCGCGTCAGCTCGACCAGTTCGAGCAGCGTTCGCGGGTGGATCGGCTCGTCGCCGCGAAACCGCCGATAACTGC
>DOEZ01000051.1 GCA_003532715.1 Planctomycetaceae bacterium | reverse complement strand
CGCTCTGTTTTCGCCGTTGGTGCTCGATGGCCGCGCTGTTGGACTGATCGGTTTGGCAAACAAGCCGGGCGACTTCACGGAAGAGGACGCCGCCACGGCGGCCGCGTTCGGCGAAATAGCCGCCATTGCCCTGCTCAATAGCCGCACGCTCGACTCGCTCGTCCAAACACAGGAAAAACTTAAGGAGCAAACCACACGCGCCACCCAGATGGCCGACGAGGCAAAAGCCGCCAACGCAACCAAGAGCCAATTCTTGGCCAACATGAGCCACGAAATCCGCACGCCGATGACGGCCATCTTGGGCTTCTCGGACATACTCCTCCAAGAGGCAAGCGTCGATCGCTCGCCGCCCGAGCACATCGAGGCGATTCGAACGATCCAGCGGAATGGTCAACATCTTCTCGATCTCCTCAACGACATTCTTGACCTATCGAAAATCGAGGCCGGAAAGCTGGACGTCGAGCGGGTCGCCTGCTCGCCGGTGCAAGTCCTTTCGGACGTGGTGTCGTTGATGCGTGTTCGCGCCGAGACGAAGGGTCTTTCGCTCGCCGTCGAGTACGCCGGCGCGATACCCGAGTCCATTCAGTGCGACCCGCTCAGGTTTCGGCAAATCCTGATCAACCTTATTGGCAACGCCGTCAAGTTCACCGAGACGGGGAGTGTGCGACTGGTCGCGCGTCTGGTTCGTCGACTTGGCAGCCCCTCGTTGCTGCAGGTTGACGTCATTGACACGGGTATTGGGATGACTCAAAGTGAGATATCGAATCTGTTTAGCCCGTTCAGCCAAGCCGATTCGTCGACAACACGAAGATTCGGCGGCACCGGGTTGGGACTGACCATCAGCAAGCGTCTGGCCGAGATGCTCGGCGGCGATATCTCGGTCGAAAGCGTGCCGAACAAGGGGAGCACGTTCAGCGTGACGGTCGAAACGGGCAATTTGGACGGAGTCGAATTGCTGGAGACACCCAAAGAATCATGCGTTGTGGCTAGGTTAACGCCCTCCGCGGCGGTTCCCGCCGTTCGGCTCGACTGCCGCATCCTTCTGGCCGAGGACGGCCCGGATAATCAACGACTCATTTCCTTCCTGCTGCGGAAAGCCGGCGCGGAGGTGACCCTGGCCGAAAATGGACAGACTGCCCATGATCTGGCCATGGCCGCTCGCGACGGCGGATGCCCGTTCGACGTGATTCTGATGGACATGCAAATGCCGGTGATGGACGGCTACGAGGCCACTCGCCGCTTGCGGGCCGGCGGATACACCGGACCGATCATCGCCCTGACCGCCCACGCCATGGAACGCGACGCCGTTGCCTGCCGGCGCGCGGGCTGCGACGCCTATCTGACCAAACCGATCAATCCCAACACCTTTCTGCCCGTGATCGCCCGACACGCCTCGGCGTCGCGTGACGAATCGGCGGCCGGGCCATCGCCGCGCGGTCCCAATGCAACGGATGGGGACGCAGCCACGGGCACTCCGTGAAAGGCACGTCCCCGTCGGCGAAACCCGGCGCAAGAGCCGCCGCCGATTCCACGGAAGTCCCGCCACCGTGCCCGCGCGTCGATGACAATCTCTACCTTTCGGGTGTTCTTCGATTATCACGGGCAGGCTGCTGAATCGGGCCGCTGGTTGCCCGTATCGTTTTTTTTCCGGAATCCGGGAAACGTCTCTTGACACGAACGACGAATGTCATAAAATGAGCATATGACGGGCGTCATAATGGAGGAAATGATAATGAGCACGCGAAAACCCCGGCGCGTGACGGCCGGCGAAATGGAAATTCTCGAAGTTCTGTGGCGGCACGGCGGAGTCACGCTGTCGGAGGCCCACCGGTCGCTCGCGCGCGACATCGGCTACACGACGGTCCAGACGCGGCTGAATCGACTGGTCGACAAGGGCTTGGCTCGCCGGTCGACCGAACGTCCGGCCCGCTACGTGGCGGCGGTCAGTCAGCGCGAAGTGAGTGCTGGACAACTCGATTTGCTGCTGAAGCGAGTAAGCGGGGGGAGCATCGTCCCGCTGGTAGCTCACCTGGTCGAGGACCGGTCGCTTAGTCTCGACGAGATCGCGCAGCTCAAAAAGCTGATCGACGATGCAGAGAAGAACGCTTCGAAGTGACGTGGATACTGCCGGATACATCGGTGGGAGGAATTCCGCGCGATTGCAGAACCTGTATTCACCACGAAGTACACGAAGGTCACGAAGAGGGCTAAGAACGTGGGGTCGTGGCGGCCATCTTCGTGTCCTTCGTGGTGATGACAGAAGTGAGTCAGAGGGTTGTCTCCCAGCAGACAGAGTGGAGGGCGATTATGAACGCGATTCTTTTCGGGTGGTTGTGGGTGCTCGGGCGAACCACGTTGCTGGTGGCCTTGTCGGCCTTGGTCGTCGCCGGGGTGCTGAGGCTTGTGCGGCCCAAAGCGCCGCGCGTGCATCGGGCCGCGTGGTGCATGGTGCTGCTGGTCGGTTGGCTGTTCGCGCAAATGCCGGTCGAAGTGCCCTGGTACGGGCCGGCTGTCAGTCAGAATGTAGCACAGCCGCCCCCGACTGTGAAAAGAACGCCGAACGACCTACAACAGCCGAGGGCGGCTGGCCTACAGGATGCGCACGATATGCAACAGCCGGGGACGGCTGTTCTACAGGACGCGCACGACACGCAACAACCGGGGGCGGTTGTTCTACATGAGACGACCGTCGAACTCGACCAATCAACCGATGAGGGGACGATAGAACTTGCTCGGGGCGGGATAGGCGGACCACTGCCGACCGATTTGTCGAACGAGCCCGCGCTAGTGCCGGTGGAATCCTCGCACGCTGCCACCATTTCGCCGACGGTGCCTGTCGATGGGCCGGCGGCTGAGATCGCCTCACCATTGGCCGACGCCAATCGCCCTTCGCCGGCGCGAGGCATTCTATCCCGGGTTTCCTGGCAGGGGATTCTGTTCTCGCTGTGGCTCGCGGGCATGGTCGTGGTCGTACTCCGCTGGCTGGCCGGCTATGTCCGGTCGCTCCGCGCGATGTCGACGGCGTTGCGGCCCGACGAGGCGTCGTGCCGCCAGTGGCGCGAGTTGCTCGCGGGGCAGGGCGTTGAGCGCGAGATTCCCCTGCGGCTGACCGAGGG
>DOEZ01000052.1 GCA_003532715.1 Planctomycetaceae bacterium | reverse complement strand
TCAAACTACTGGATTAGGGATTAGGCGATAGCGGATAGTGGATAGTGGATAGGGATTTCAGATTTCAGATTTCAGATTCTACGTCCCCCGCCGCCCGCCCCTCGCCCCGCGTTCCTCGTCCCCCGCCGCCCGCCCCCCGTCCTTCGCCTAGGACGCGGCGGATTTCGGCGGGGCTGGTTTCGGCGGCTTCGACCAATTCGCGGGCTCGTTGTTCTTGGGCGATCATGCCGGCGCGGACAGCCGCGTCGTGCAACGTCTGCACGTCGGCTCGGCGGAGAATCGCCTCGCCGAGTTCGGCGTTGCGCGTGTCGATCATTTCGACCAGCGGCAGACGTTGACGGTAGCCGGTGCCCAGGCATTCGGGGCAGCCGACCGGCAGATGGACCGTTTCGACGTCGAGGCCCAGCCGGTCTTCGGGCCGGTCGCTCGCCCGGGCGCACTGGCACAGGCGGCGAACGAGTCGCTGCGACACGACGGCCAGCAATCCGCCGCGAATCACGTAGGGTTCGATGTCCATGTCGGCCAAACGTCCCAGGGCCTCGGCCACGCTTCCGGCGTGGAACGTGCTCAGCAGCAAGTGGCCGGTCAACGACGCTTCCATGGCGGCTTCGGCGGTCGCCCGGTCGCGGATTTCGCCGACCATGATGACCTCGGGATCTTGCCGCATGAGAAAGCGCAGCCCGGTGGCTAAATCGAAGCCGTTTCGCGGCTGGACTTGCGATTGGGCCACGCCGTCCAACGCGACCTCGATCGGGTCTTCGAGCGAAACGAGGCTTCGTCCTCCCTCGGCCGCCTCGGCAATCTCGCGCAGGCAGGCATAGACGGTGGTCGTTTTGCCGCTGCCGGCCGGCCCGCAGGCCAGAATGGCTCCCGACGTCTCACCCAGGCATTGCCGCAGTCGGGCGACAACGCCGGGTGGAAATCCCAAATCGTCGAGCCGCTCGTAACGTCCGCAGCCGCTGAAAAGCCGTACGACGGCACGCTCGCCGTGGAGCGTGGGGAACGTGCTCACTCGCATTTCGATGGATCGCGCGTCGGAGGCCGTCGCGGAGGAATCGGCCCCATTTCCGGCCGATTCGCGGATGCGGCCCTCCTGGGGTAGATCGTTCTGATAGGTGAGCAGTTCGGCCATCACTTTGAGCCGGCAGACCAATTTGCCGCCGAACGTCGCGGGAAAACGCCGAACGAGCCGCAGCACGCCGTCGATGCGGCACTTCAACTCGAGCCCGTCGACCGTCGGCTGCAAGTGGACGTCGCTGGCCGCGTGTTCGCGTCCCCAGGCGAGAATCTCGTTGAGCGTCCGCGCGGCATGATCCGAGTCGGCCGAACTGAGCCGATCGATCCGCTCGCTCAACGAATTAGCCAATGACGCGGGCATGGGTTTTGGTTTCCGTCTCGTTCGTTTGTGTTGCGGAGATGACCGTGCGGTGGGGCGATTGCAGCGAGTTTTGCCGTGAAATTCATGCCTTTCCGACAAGACTCGCTGCAATCGCCCCACCCTACTTGGTTGTTGAAAGTCTATGGTTCGTGTTCTTCGGTTTCCGCGGCGCGAGGCTCGTCCGTCGCGGCACGTTGTTCGGCCGGCTCGGGCATTCCTTCCTTGAGCAGTTCTTCTCGCAAGCGACCCATGCTCCGACTCGATTTCTCGGGGTCGATTTCCATTGGCTTTTTGCCGACCAGAAACGAGAAGAACACCCCCAGCGAGTTGCCCACTTCGACGCGATATTCGACTTCCTCGGACGGCGGCGACGTGGGGTGGCCGTGGGTGAAGCCGGACCGTTCCGACGCGCGCGTCGAGTCCGACACGCGTGTCGAGTCCGACACGTGGGTCGAGGCCGTGACGACGCGATCGACGATGCGGGAGGCCGACTCGGTCACGGTCAGCAACAAGGTTGTCGCGGCGACCGCGACGGACGCCGTCAACACGAGCGAGCTAAACCAGCGGCGGCGAGGCTCGGGCCAATAGGCGACCGACGCCTGTCCGGCGAGGAACATCAGACGGTCGCGGTCGAGCGCCGGGCCGCGCGGCCGCAGCGCGGCCAGTCGCGCCTCGATGGGAGTGAATTCGTCGTCTTTAATCGTCATCGGGAAATCTCTCTCGCAGAACGGACATTGCCGCCTGGAACCGCCGATGGGCCGTACTGGTGGACGTTTCGGTCAATTCGGCCACTTCCTCCCACGACAGCCCGCCCCAAAGCCGCGCCACGACGGTTTCGCGCTGTTCGATCGGAAGCCCTTCCATCGATTCGATCAACAATTGGGCGTCCATGGCCTGGCCGTTCGGGCAGTCGAACCACGGTTCTCCGCGATGGGCCGCCGAGGTCTCGTGATGTCGCCGACGCATGTTTCTTCGCGACGCCGTGACGGCTCCGTTGCGGACAACCCGATAGAGCCACGCCACGACGTTGTCGATCGCGCGAGGTTGTTGCAACAGGCTGATGAACGCTTCTTGGACCACGTCCTCGGGCGTGTCGCACCACTGGCGCGCGTAGAGAACCAGCGCCGGACCATGTTCGTCCAGAAGCTTCGCAAGGAGTTCCTGGCTGATGCGGTTCATCAGGCGTTCTCGGTCCCCGGTTCCAATAGTAAGACGCGCGCCGAGGCGGAGTTTCCCAAGAAAATGGGCAACGCTTCGGCCGAATCGCGTTTTGAGCCGACGATTCGGAAAAAGGGAAAAGGGGGAAATGTGTTATTCGACGTCCATCAGCGTTTATCAGCGTTCATCCGCGGT
>DOEZ01000520.1 GCA_003532715.1 Planctomycetaceae bacterium | reverse complement strand
GGCGAACCACAAGACGCAAGCTGGTGCTAGCCGAACACCGATTCGAGAGCTTGATGGGTGCTCGGTGGAAAGCAGTGGCACCAGTCGATGCCTCCCTATCTTTCCTCCGTGCCCCAGGTTGCCTTTGCTGGCGCATTCGACCACGGACTGGCCGTGTTGCTTTGTGTCGCGGGAACGGAGCCGTCTTCCGAGTCAACCCGTTCAGTGGTATGGTGTTGGCACGGAAGTAACACACAACGAAGTGGCCGTCGATGGTGTCGCGATTGCAGTTCTGGTAACACCGACACGGCCCCGGGCAGTGCCGAATGACAGGAGGTAACGGTGGTGTCGCTCAAGACGTTTCCTTTTCGCAAAGCCGTGACCATGGCATTGGTCGCGTTGGCTCTTGTCGTGGTCGTCATCGTGTCGATTGTCGTCGCCACGAAACCGTTTTCGATCTCGTGGAACACCAAGATTCCGGCTGGCGAGGTCGAGCGTCGTTCGCGCTCGGCGCCGGAGGACGCACCAAGAGGCGAGGTTCACGAGATCGTCAAATCGCCGATCGAGGAAGCGCTGGGCACGCTCAAGGCGGCAAGTCGCACGGAAATATCGGCTCGCANNCCGATCGAGCGCGTGCTCGTCCGAGCCGGCCAGCAAGTCGAACAGGGCGACGACTTGATTCTTCTGGATCGGCGAACGCTGGAAACCCAGCGAAGCAAGGCCGTGGCCATGCTGACGTCGGCCCAGGCGTCCTTGGACAAGGCCGAGAAGGACTATGCTCGCGCCGCCGAACTCATCACGCAGCGCATCATCAGCCGCGAGCAATTCGACGAACAGAAAGCTCAGATCGAGGTCGCCAAGGCCAACCTGAACCATGCCCAGCAGGCGCTGGCCGAGGCGGACGTGACGCTCACCTACGCCGTCATCAAAGCGCCGAAGTCGGGCATCATCGTCGATCGTCTCGCGGAAGAGGGCGACATGGCCCAGCCCGGCGTTCCGCTGCTGTTGCTCTACGATCCTTCCTCGCTACGCTTGGAGGTTCCGGTGATGGAGGACCTGGCGGTGAAGCTGCGCCCGGGGCAAACGCTTGAGGTTCGCATCGACACGCTCGATCGGACGGTCGAGGCCACGGTCGACGAGATCGTTCCCCAGGCCCAGGCGGCCAGCCGTTCGCTGCTGGTCAAAGTCGCCTTGCCGAAATTGCCCGGCATGATCGAAGGTATGTTCGGCCGATTGTTGATTCCGGCGGGCGAGCGGCGTCACCTCTGTCTGCCGACCGCCGCGATCGAGCGCATCGGCCAACTCGAAATGGTTGACGTGGTCAAACCCGACGGAACGATCGAACGGCGCCACGTCAAGACGGGACGATTGGGCATGGAGGACCGCGTCGAGGTGCTCAGCGGGGTACAGGCGGGCGAGCAAGTTTTGCTCAAGCATCCGTCCGGCGGCAGTGACACCGATCAACCATGATGGCGATGAACGACATGAACGAAAACAGACCGCTCATGACGCGGATTGTCGAGACGTTTCTTCGAGGCGACGTGGCCATCATGCTGGTGGTCGTTTCGCTGATTGTCGGCGCTGCGTCGCTGTGGCTCACCCCGCGCGAGGAGGAACCGCAGATCGTCGTGCCGTTGGCCGATGTCTTCGTCTCGGCGCCGGGTTTGTCGGCCGAGGAGGTCGAGTCGAAAATCGCCAACCGGCTCGAAAAACTCGTCTACCAGATCGACGGCGTTGAATACGTCTACTCGATGTCGCGGCCGGGCGAGTGCATCGTCACGGTTCGCTTTTTCGTGGGCGAGGACCGCGAAGACTCGCTCGTCAAGCTCTACAACAAGATCCACTCGAACCTCGACCAGGTGCCCGACGGCGTCAAGGGCTGGGTCGTCAAGCCGATCGAGATCGACGACGTGCCGATCGTCAACGTGACGCTTTGGTCCGAATCGCCGCGTTACGGCGACCACGCCCTGCGGCGGCTCGCCGAACAGATCGAGCACGATCTGCAGGCCGTATCGGACACCAACCGCGTCTCGGTCATCGGAGGCCGTCCCCGGGCGATTCGCGTCGAGCTGGACCCCATCCGGCTGGCCGCTCGCCAGACCTCGGCCTTGCAGGTGGTCGAGGCCATTCGCGCGAGCAACGTCCGGCTGCGAAGCGGGCGATTCGAACAGCAAGACCGCGAGATCGTGGTCGAGGCGGGCACGTTCATCGAGGACGCCCGGGATATCGAAGATCTGGTCATTCAGGTAAGCGACGATCGGCCCGTGTACCTCAAGGAAGTGGCGACGGTGCTTGACGGCCCGAGCGAGGTGGACGGTTACAGTTGGATCGGCTTCGGTCCGGCGGCGCTGAATCCAAGGCATCCGACCGACCGGCCGAGTCGACCGGCCGAAGTCGAGGCGAATGATGAGTCCACGGCGATCGAACCGGGCAGTCTGTTTCCGGCCGTTCACCTGGCCGTGGCCAAACGCAAAGGGAGCAACGCGGTGTCGGTCGCCCGGGCGGTCGAGCGGCGGATGGAGGAATTGGCCACGACGCACTTGCCCGACGGGGTCTACTATCGCATTACGCGCGACTACGGCGAGACGGCCAACCTGAAGGTCAACGAGTTGGTCGAGTCGCTGGCGATCGCCGTGCTCACGGTCATTGGACTGATCGGGGTGATGATCGGCTGGCGCGCCGCCCTGGTCGTGGCGTTGGCGATCCCCGTCTGCTACAGCATTACGCTGTTCATCAATCTGTTGGCCGGCTACACGATCAATCGCGTGACGCTGTTCGCGCTGATCCTGTCGCTGGGTCTGCTGGTCGACGATCCGATCACCGACGTCGAGAACATCGTTCGTTACTTCGCTCTGCGCATTCTGCCGCCTCGCGAGAGCGTCGTCCGCGCGATTCAAGAGGTGCAACCCGCTCTGATCCTCTCGACGTTGGCCATCATCGCCAGCTTTCTGCCGCTGATGTTCATCACGGGCATGATGGGGCCGTACATGGCGCCGATGGCGTTGTGCGTGCCTTTGACCGTGACGATTTCGACGCTCGTGGCGCTCATGATTACGCCGTGGGTGGCGATGGTCGCGCTGCGAAAGATGTATGCCGACAAGTCGGACGGGACGGAGCCGGGCTTCGACCTTACGGCAAGACCGCTCTACCGAATCTGCCGCGCGTTGCTCGATCCGCTTCTGAGGCACCGTTGGGCCTCGTGGACCATGTTGGCCGGGGTGGCCGGGCTGCTGCTGGCCGCCATGGGCATCGTCGCGCTGCGCGTCGTGCCGCTCAAAATGCTCCCCTACGACAACAAGAACGAGTTCCAGATTGTCGTTGACATGCCCGAGGGGGTCACGCTCGAAGAGACCAACGCGCTGACGGAGCGAATGGCCCATTACTTGGCCGGGGTGGCCGAGGTGCGAGATTTCCAGCTTTACGTCGGTCTGGCCTCGCCGATGGATTTCAACGGAATGGTTCGGCACTACTTCCTTCGCCGAGGGTCGAACGTGGCCGACATTCGGGTCAACCTCGCGCCGAAACACCGGCGAAGCCAGCAGTCGCACGCGATGGTTTTGCGGCTGCGCGACGACCTGACCGCGTTGGCGGCCGAGTCGGGCGCGAGGATCAAGATGGTTGAGGTTCCGCCCGGCCCACCGGTCATCGCCACGATCACGGCCGAGATCTACGGCCCGCCAGACGTGCGGTATGAGGATCTGATCGACGTGTCGCGCGTGGTCGCGCGGCGGATGGATCGCGAGCCGTATGTTGTCGACGTCGACATAAGCGGCGAGGACGATCAGGAGCTTCTCGTGTTCGAGCCCGACAAGGCGAAGGCAGCTCTCTCGGGTGTCTCGACCGAGGATATCGCGTTGACGCTTCGGCTGGCGCTTTCGGGCATGCAGGCAAGCGTGGCCCATCCGCCTCGCGAGGTTGATCCGCTGGGCATCGAGGTGCGGATTCCGCGGCGCAAGCGTTCGGCCCGCGACGATTTGAAGGAGATCTATGTTCGCGGTCGCGAGGGGCAGATGGTGCAACTCGGAGCATTGGGGCGTTTTGTCGAAACGACCGAGGAAAAGACGATCTACCACAAGAATCTGCGACGCGTCGCGTATGCGTACGGCGATGTGGCCGGACGCCCGCC
>DOEZ01000018.1 GCA_003532715.1 Planctomycetaceae bacterium | reverse complement strand
CACAGCCAAACCAGTTTGGCCGTGCCACCCCACTCATCCGATTAGCATAGCCAGCGTACAACACGCGCATCGGACGCGGACTCTTCAAAATCGTAAATAGTAGATCGTCAATACTCGACCTTCTCCGCATCGCCCCAGAGGAGTTCGAGATCGTAGAAGGTGCGGTACTCGGAGTCGAAGAGATGGACGACCACGTCGACGAAGTCCAGCAGGATCCAGCGGCCCTGTTCGTAGCCGGCCCGGCCGAAGCGGCTCATGCCCTGGTTGCGTCCGGCCTCGGAGACCTCGTCGGCGACCGTTCGCATCTGTCGCTCGCTCGTGCCCGTGGCGATCACGAAGTAATCGGTGGCGGGGGAGAGGCCCCGCAGGTCCAGCACGACGATATCGCTGCAATGCCGCTCTTTGGCGATCCTCGCCGCCGCAATCGCGAATTCTTTCGCCTTCTTATTTGGCTTTCTTCTCGCCAATCGTTTTACCTCACTGAAGACACGGGCAGGATGCCCGTGCTACGAAATAGAAAAGGGGCGGCCTAACACAGGCCACCCCTTTAGAGTACAGCTATCGTCCGGCAACGTCAATCGTTGCCTGCCGGAAACCGCGATCACTGGCTGCCGAGGTGGAGCCAGGCGCTGATCTGCGGGGCGAGCTTGACGATCACGCCGGAGAAGACCACGCTGACCATCGTCATCAGCTTGATAAGAATGTTCAGGCTGGGGCCGGAGGTGTCCTTGAACGGATCGCCGACCGTGTCGCCGACGACGGCCGCCTTGTGGGCCGGGGTTCCCTTGCCGCCGTGTGCGCCCGCCTCGATGTACTTCTTGGCATTGTCCCAAGAACCGCCCGCGTTGGCCATGAACACGGCCACGCAGAAACCGCAGGTCAAAGCGCCGACCAACAGGCCGATGACGCCCGACACGCCGAGCAGCATGCCCGCTGCCACCGGGGTAATCAACCCCAAGAACGACGGCAGAATCATCTCGCGCTGAGCCGCCTTCGTGCTGATGGCCACCGGCGCGGCATAATCGGGCTTCTCGGTGTAGTTCATTATGCCCGGCTTCTCACGGAACTGCCGACGCACTTCTTCGACCATGCCGAACGCCGCCCGGCCGACCGCCTTCATCGTCAATGCCGAGAAGACGAATGTCGCCATCGCACCCAGAAACACGCCGACAAGCACCTTCGGATTCATGAGATTGCAGGCGTAGTAGTTCATCCAGTCACTCATGGTTGCATGGCGCGACTCGACCGGAGCGACGGTTGCCTCGCCGATCGCGATAACCGGTTTGCCGTCTTCGAGGCGAACCAGTTCGTCGGGAATGGCCACCGGTCCCCCCTTCGTCGCATAGTCGTCCCACGTCTTCACGCCCTCGGGCGCCTTCTTGGGATTCAAAGCGCGAACATGCTCGGGCATGAGGAGGTAGACCATGGCCGTTGGGGTGACTTTTCCACCCACGTCTTCCTGACCCAGATTGGCAATAATCTGATCGTTGAGCTTGTACCAGCCGGGCTCATCGCCGACGTCCTGGGCGACCGACACGCCCCAGTGATGGTGTCCCATTCGCACTTCTTCGATATAGGCGGCCAACAAGGCCAGGGCCGTCAGAGCGGCCGATCCGATGGCAAAACCCTTGCCGGTGGCGGCCGTCGTGTTGCCAAGGCTGTCCAAGGCGTCGGTCCGCTTGCGGACGATCGGGTCGAGGCCGGCCATTTCGGCGTTTCCGCCCGCGTTGTCGGCAATCGGTCCGTAGGCGTCGGTCGCCAGCGTGATGCCCAGCGTGCTGAGCATGCCGACCGCGGCGATTCCCACGCCGTAAAGACCCATCGCGAACAAGTCAACGTCGGTGAACTGCCAGTTTGCGGCGAAGCCGAACGCCAGAAGCGTGGCCGCGCAGACCGTGATGACCGGGAACCAAACGCTCTTCATGCCATCGGCGATGCCGCCGATGATGACCGTGGCCGGACCGGTCAATGCCTGGTCGGCCAGTTTCTTCGTCGGCGCGAATTCGTCGCTCGTCGCATACTCGGTCCATTTGCCGATCAACCAACCGGCGGCCAAACCGACGACAACGCTAAACGCGACGCCCGGGAAGGAACTCGGTAGCAAGAGATAGGTCAAGGCGAAGGCGGCCACGATGACCAGCACGCTCGACAGATTCACGCCGCGTGCAAGCGCCTTGAGCAGCGTCTTCTGGTCGGCCTTCTCCTCGGTTCGGACCGCGAAGATGCCCAGAATCGACAGCAGCGTTCCCACGCCGGCCATCGCCATCGGAAGGAACAACGCGCAGAGCTGCATGTGCTTGATCGCCGCGGACGCATCGCCGCCGAACTTGTCGAGAACGGCTTGCGGGACCAGTTCGCCGCTGGCAAACGCCGCCACGCCCAGCGCGGCCGTGGCCAGAATCGAACCGCAGTACGACTCGTACAGGTCGGCGCCCATGCCGGNNCCGGCCACGTCGCCCACGTTGTCGCCCACGTTGTCGGCGATGGTCGCCGGGTTGCGCTTGTCGTCCTCGGGAATGCCCGCTTCGACCTTGCCGACCAGGTCGGCGCCGACGTCGGCGGCCTTCGTGAAGATGCCGCCGCCCACGCGAGCAAACAGAGCCTGGGTGCTGGCGCCCATGCCGAAGCAAAGCATCGTGACAGTGATGCTGACCAGGTCGAGCACCACCTTGCCGTCGGTGACCCACGGGACGAACCAGTAGAGCACGGCAAACCAAAGCGTGATATCAAGCAGGCCCAGGCCGACGACCGTCAGCCCCATCACGGCACCGCTTCGGAAGGCGACTTGCAAGCCCTGGTTCAACGACTTCTGCGCGCCGGCAGCCGTGCGGTTGCTGGCCCAGGTGGCGGTCTTCATGCCAAACCAACCGGCTAAACCGGAGAAGAAACCGCCCGTGAGGAAGGCAAACGGCACCCACTCGCTCTGAACGTGAAGCGAAAACGCCATCCAGACCAACAGCGCCGAGATGAGGACGAAACAAATGCCCACTACCTTGTACTGCTGCCAAAGATACGCATTGGCGCCGACGCGAACGTGGCCGGCGATTTCGATCATCTCGTCGGTGCCCGGGTCGGATGCCTTCATCTGACGGTAGAAACGGATGGCAAAAGCCAAAGCGGCGAGGGAGCCTAGAAAGGCAACCGCCCAAAAGACCATGAACAGGCTTTCGCCGGGCGCGCTGGCAGGCGCGGCCGGGACTGCGGCGTCGGTAGCCTCTTTGGCCTGGGCCCAGGCTTGACCCACCCAACTTGTCATCATTGCGACAACGAATGTCGCCAGGACCAGGGGACGAACGCAAAATGCGTTCCTAATCACTCGACTCAGTCTCATTCTGGCATCCTCTTCGGTAAAGATGAAAAAACGTGTTTCTTGGTAGCCTGCCCCACCTGGGGGTATCTTGGCTCTCGTCACCCATCCAACCCTCGGCCGGCATCCGGCAGCGCACCGTGTCTTGGCCGATGTGGTGTGCGGTCTAGGGTCGTCTCGCGCCGCGTGACATCCTAAGCCGACGGGTTCGGTGCTGATAGAACCCGAAAGTCTAACCGATCGCGATCGCGATTGTCAACCGCATCAAGACCCCTCTTTTCGAGGGGTTCATTTCGTGCCGAACATTCTTGACAACACTCGGACTTGGTCGGTTCCTGGCCAAACAAGCGGGTTTTTTGCTTGGATTTCCCAGTCGGATCAATTAGTCTAAATGTTTGTCCGGGTGCGTTTCCACACGACGAGGGCCCGACGATCCGTCCTGCATAGCGACGCGCCGAAGACCCCTCGACAAACGGGTGGCTATCGGCGCGACGACTGCGGCGTCGGGTGTCGATGCCTTGTCGTGTCGATACCGGACGGAGTGAAGACAGAAACGAAACGGCGAAACAGAGAACTGATTTCAGAGGATTGAATAACAATGGCAAAGTTTCACGGAATGGGCCGCGGGTCGTGGTTGGCCTGGGCGGTCGTCGTCATGCTGCTTCCCGGTTTGGTGTTCGCCGCCGAGCGGCAACGGAAGCTGAAGGCGGGCGAGTACAATCCGGCCGACGAAACGGTTGAGATGTTCCAAGCGATGCGGGCCGGCGACATCGCAGTGAAATTGATTCCAAAGGACTCGACCGAGGCTCGCGTTCTCATCGAGAACAAGACGAAGCGGCCGTTGAACGTGAAGTTGCCCGATGCTTTCGCGGGCGTGCCCGTGCTGGCCCAGATCGGCGGTCTGGATCCGGCCGGCGGTCTTGGTGCCCGCGGCGGGCGCGATCGAGGCACCGGCGGTGCGGCGCAGCCAATGGGCGGCGGAATGATGGGCGGCATGGGCGGCATGGGCATGGGCATGGGCGGCATGATGAACGTTGCTCCCGAGAAGGTCGGCAACCTCAAAGTCGCCACCGTGTGCCTGGCCCATGGCAAACCCGAGCCCCGTCCCAAGATTCCGTACGAAATCAAGCCGATCGACGAATTCACCGACAACGTCGAGATTCACGCCATCTGTCGCATGGTGGGCACGGGCGAAGTAAACCAGCGCGCCGCGCAGGCGGCCGCCTGGCATTACACCGACGGCATGAGCTGGCAGGAATTGGCGGCCAAACAATTGCGGTCGGCCAACGGCACGAGCCGTCCCTACTTTTCTCCCGACGAAATCAAGGTCGGCATGCGGATCGCCGAGACGGCAACTCGCGTGGCCGAGGAATTGAAGAAGCAACGGTCGGAAAAGTCCGATTCCCTGAGTCGGCCGTAGACGGCTAGCCGCTTCGGATGCACGTTCGAGGCTACTGGCGGTGGTCCGGGGATGCCGCGCAGCCGCGGCCGAGTCGGTGGATCTCTTCCTTCAGGGCAAGTCGATCCATTTCCCACTCTTCGGCCCGGTGGCGAAAATCGTCTTCTTTCGCATCGAATTCCTGTTCGCGGGCGACGAGTCTCGCCGTTCGTTGTCCGATGTCGTCTTCTTGCCGCGACAGCCATTGTTCGAGGCGTGCTTTTTCGTCGGCCAGGCGTTTGTGTTGTTGCCGGAGGTCGGTTCCGAGCGCGACCAACTCGCGTTTCTGTTCGGCCAGGACGGCGTTCGCGTCGCGATAGTCCTCGGCAAGTCGACGTCGAAGATCATTCAACGATTGGAGTAAGGCGGCGGGAGGCGCGACGCCGGCCAATTGAGCCCAGAGTTCCTCGGCCGCCAGTCGCAATTCCAACGCCGAGCGATGCATTCGGCGCACCTCCTCGCGCATTTGCGAGAGGGCCCCTTCGCGCTGGTCCAACTGTTCGCCGCGAAGTGTCAGTTCGCGTCTCTTCCGCTCCAATTCGGCCGCCGCGCGGCGGTGCTCGATCGTTCGTTGCCGCTGATCGCGTCGGCGTTGCTCGTCGAACTCCAGGCGGTCTTTTTGCAGCGCCTCGTGGAGTCGCTCGACTTGGTGCCGCGCCTCGCTCCACTCGTTTTCGGCTTCAAGGAGCCGCTGCCTTTCCTCGCCNNCCGCCGCCTGTTCGACGGCAAGCCTCTCCATCGCGGCGGCAAGGGCCTTTTGCTGCTCCTCCTGCTGGCCGTGCGACTTCTCGGCCTTGGCCAACCGCGCCAGGCACCGCTTCATTTCCTCCTCGCGCTCGGTCAGCCGCGCGGCGCGAGCTTGCAGTTCCGCCTCGGTTTCCGAGATCCAGACCCGGGCGGCCCGACTATCTTTCTCGAGTTGGGCCGTCTGGCTGTTGAGCCGCGACTCGCGCCGGTCGAGGTGTTCTTGCTTCGCGCGGAGATGCTCGGCAAGCTGTCGGGCTTGAACGCGAAGCTGGCGCGCCAAGGCAGCTTCGTTCTCCACAATCGACTCGTCCTCGCGGGGAGCGGCGTCCCCCGCGATCAGCCCATCCGCCGTATCGACAGTTTGGTTTCCCGCGCCGGCGACCACGTGGGGCGCGTCGATTCGAGCCGATCCAAGCAGTCGCGGCTCCGGAGAACCGACTGAAGGAACCGGCTGCATCGTCTGGGGGGACGCTTGCGACATTGCTTCCGACGTCTTTGGCCGCGACCGCATCGCGCGATGAAGATGGCACTCAATCCGCGCAGGCGAAGCCGAATTATTCATCAACCTGTAGGGTGGGGCGATGCAAACCTTGGTCCCGGTGGGACTTCGGTCGCTCGATTTGCATTGTTTTGGCAACAGCATGCAAATCGACGATAGACGGTTTGCGTCGCCCCACCGAGGTTTCACGCGACCTCGACCCACCCTACGTGAGTAATCCGGTCTAAGCCTGCTTAACCGACAAGGTTTACCCAAAACCCATAATCGGCACGGCAGGGCCAGGAATCCATGTGAATTCCGTTAGAACCCCAGGAACCCCGTGGTGGAAAATGTCGCATTCTACCTAAACCACCAAGCGACGGCGCACCGGCTCACCCGATGGCCTCGTCCAAGGCATTCTGCAGGCGGTCTTTTGGCTGAACGCCGACGAACCGGTCGACGACTTCGCCGTTCTTGAAGACCATGATGGTGGGGATGCTGCTAACCCCGTAGCCGGCGGCCGTGTTCGGGTTGTCGTCGATGTTCATTTTGCCAACCTTGACGGCGCTGCCGTTTTCGGTGGCCAGTTCCTCGACGACCGGTCCGATCATTCGGCAGGGACCGCACCAAGGGGCCCAGAAATCGACGAGCACGGGTTCGGCGGCTTTGAGGACTTCCGCCTCGAAGTTGGCGTCGGAGAATTCCTGTATTGCGGCCATATTCACATCTCCCGGGGGGTTAGAGACAGATCACGTCACGGAATCGGGCATCACCGGGGATCCGACCGACGCCGAGCGAACATTGTTGCCTAGATTATAGACGTCGGCCCCGTCGCGTCAATCGGCGCGGCCTCGATCCGCGGCTGCGGCCCGGAGCGGGACGAGCTTTGCCAGCAGGTCGCGGAGCTGCTTCATCGTGATGGGCATGCCCACGGCGACTCGGTGCTCGGCCGTGTGAGCGTGCTTGGCCCATTTTCGCTGGTTTTCGCCGAGTAGAATCACGGCGGGAACGGCCTTCGTGACGGTGTTCTCGGCCAGCCGGTTGAAGATCTCAACGGCCGGCGCACCGATCTCCTGGGCGTCGATTAGCACGCAATCGGCGATCGTGGGCTCTTGGTTGAGCCGCATGAGCGCGCGATCGGGATCGCTGGTCACGAGGACGCGATACCCGGCCTTTCTGAGGCCGTTGCGGAAGACTTCCTGCATCGCGCCCGACGACTCGACGACCATCACGGCATGACGCAAGCCGCCGTCGGCCCCGTCGCCGACCGCCGACCCGGTTCCGTTGGTCGGCGGCGCTGCGTCGAGCACCGTCTCGCCGTTCGGCTCCGCCGATTCCGCGTTCAGTCGTTTCGCGGCGGCTCGCAGATCCGAAAGCATGGCTCCCGGGGTCTGGTAGCGGCGGTCGGGCTCGAGCATCATCGCCTTGTTGACGATCAGACTGACGGCGTGGGGAAGCGAGGGGTCTATCTTCTGCACAGGGATCACGTCGAAAAACCGCGACTTCGAGAGTCGCTGAACGCGGTCCTTCGTTTCTTGCAGCGCGGGTTCGCCCGTCAGCATGTGGTAGAAGATGCAGCCGAGGAAATAGATGTCGCTTCGCGGGTCGTCGCGGCGGACGCCCGTCGCGCGTTCGAGCGCGGCATAGTCGATCGTGCGGACGCCGATCATGTCGCCCGGGGCGTCTTCGGCCAGGGTTTCGTCGACGGCGGCCAATCCGAAGTCGACCAATTTGGCCGTGCCGTTGCTGGCCACGAGCACGTTGCTGATCTTCAGATCGCGATGGGTCATGGCGCGTTCGAAGGCGTGCTGCAACCCGCTGGTGATGTCGGTCATCAGCCGGGTGGCCTCGGCCGGTTCGATCTTTCCGCGGGTTTTGATGAACTGTCGCAGGTTCCGCCCCTCGACGAACTCCATGACGAGGAAATGGGCCTGTTTGTTCGCGACCACGTCGTGGATGCGGACGATGTTCTTGTGCCGCAGCGACTTGCCCAACAATCCCTCGCGAACGAACACCTTGCAGTCGGCCGGGTTCTCGCTGAACCGTTTGCGGAGCACCTTGACGGCGACGACCTCGCCCGTCCGGCGATGGACCGCGCGGTAGACGCGGGCGAACGAGCCGCTTCCGACGAGATAGAGGACCTTGTAGTCGCCGAAGAAAAAACCGGTCCGATCGCCCTTGGTCAGCCGTTCGACCTGATAGTTGGTCAGGATTTCACGCCGCACGAGCATTTGAAGAAACTCGTCGACCGGCACATCGTGGCTGCCGAGCTCGCTCCAGATGCTCTGCAATTGGCGATCGTCGATCAATTCGAGATCGAACGCTCGCTGGGCCAGTTGTTCGGCAGTCATGCGGCTCATGAAAAAAATACCATCTCGTCGACGGGCACGTCACTCGACGGAGAGAGCGTCTCCCGCCCCGTGCGGCTGTCTCTGTTTGCTGGCGTTCCACGGGACGCGCCCCGACTCGGGTCGTTCCACCTGGCCGTTCCCGTGGGGTTTGTTTCCGTAGTTCGCCGGTTGTGCCGGTCTGGCGGAGCCGGTTCCCCCGACGGGCCGGAAACACACTCACCCAGTATCTCTATCGTATTCCAGAAAGACACATCTCGCAACGGACGGGCACCCACTTTCGGGGCATGGAGATGGCAAACGGCGGTAAGATGGGGGCTCAAACGGCGGTAAGATGGGTGCGGACGCCGGCTCGACGCGGGTTATTCGGGTAGGATGGGACGATCTGTATGGGTCGACTGGTCCGAGCCCCACCAATCGCACGACCGTCCTTCACGATTCGGAAAATGGGAAAGGGGGAACGGGCCATGTATCCAGAATGACGGGCTGAATCAAAGAATCGTCAAGGAAACCTACTCGGGCGGCAATGCTGCCGAAACCGGCCGTTTCGACTACACTGTCCGTCGGCAGACTCTTGAAGAGGGAATGGAAGGAGCGGATAGAGTCGGGCGGCCAGATTTCGGGCCATGCCGACTGCCGGTCGGTTTGGCCCGCGCCGTACGTGGACGAGTTGATTGTTCGGCAGCGCGACACGAGTGACTAGAAGAGGACAAGGTGACCAACGGCGTCCTCTCGTCGTTTCAACAGGCCCGTTTGAAGGGCAATGGCAATAAACCGTTCGGATCCGGTGACCCGATTTCGGATCTCGGTTTCGGATCCCTATAGCGATTCCCAACCACTCGATTTCCCCCTCTGATTTTTCACTTTGGTTCCTTCGTAAGCGATGGTGACAAG
>DOEZ01000434.1 GCA_003532715.1 Planctomycetaceae bacterium | reverse complement strand
CCCGGTCTTTTCGCCCGATGGCAAATCGATCCTTTTCGTGAGCGACCGCGACGGACAAAGCGACATCTGGCTCGCCGCGCGTGCCGATGAGGCTCGCTACTGGTGGCAAAACCGCGAGTTCACGCGGACTCGTCTCACGCGCGACGCGAACCTCGAGCGCGACCTGAAATGGAGTCCCGACGGCAAGCGGGCGGCCTTCGTCAAGGATCGCGGCGACCTTTGGGTCATGTGTCCCGACGGCAAGGACGCCCGCCGCGTAATTCCCTCGCATCAGGCGATCGAATACGACTGGTCGCCCGATGGCAAATGGTTCGTGTACGCCGCCAGCGACGCCGACTCGAACCGCAACGTTTGGATCGCGCCGCTGGACGGCTCGCANNCCGGTCTGGTCGCCCGACGGCAAGATGATCGCCTTCACCGGCCGCCGGATGGACAACGAGGTCGATATCTGCTTCGTGATGCTCACGAAGGAAGAGGACGAAACGGATAGTCGCGATCGGGCCATCGAGCGGGCCGAAAGCAAAATGGCCAAGGCGCGCCCGGCGGGCAAGGCAAAGAAAGAAGACGAGGCGAAGGACAAGGACAAGGCTGAGCCGAAAACCGTGGCCATCGACTTCGACGACATCCACCAGCGCGTCCGGCGCGTGTCGAGCCCCGGCACCGAGACGGGTCTGTTCTGGTCGCACGACTCGAAGAAGCTCGCCTTCACCAGCACGGTCGACGGAAAGCGGGGAACCTATACGATCAGTCCGCCGAGCAGTCTGCGTCCCGCCCTGATGAGCACGAACACCGGAAGTCGGGCCGCCTGGCTCGCCGCCGGCAACCAGATCGTTTGGCTCGCCGGCAATGTGCCCGCAAGCTTATCCGCCACGGGAGCCGCCCAATCGTACGGATTCTCGGTCGTCCAGGAGATCGACCGCGCGGCGCGCAATCGGGCGGCGTTCGACCAGTGCTGGCGGACCATGCGCGATTTCTACTACGACGAAGCTGTCAACAACAAGAATTGGGACGACATTCGTCGCAAGTACGCTCCGACGGCCGGCGAAAGTCTTACGTCGGATGAGCTTCGCGAGGTCGTGCATCTGATGTTGGGCGAGTTGAACGGCTCGCATCTCGGGTTCATGACCGCCGATCGCGAGAGCCGCTTTTCGCGAGGCGGCTCGCCGGAGTTGGTTACCGCGCATCTGGGCCTGCGGTTCGACGAAGCGCACCGGGGGCCGGGGCTGAAGGTTCGCGACGTGATTCCCGACGGTCCCGCCGCAAAACAGAAGAGCCGCATCCTACCCGGCGAAACCATCGTCGCCGTCGACGGCCATAACGTCGATCCGGATCGCGACTTGACCGAAATCCTCAACGGGCCGCTCGATCGCGACGTCCGGCTCACCGTCCACGACGCCGAAGACAAGCCTCGCGAGGTCGTCCTCCGGCCGATCAGCTATTCGACCGCCGGCGGTCTGCTCTACGAAGCGTGGATTCGCCAGAAACGCCAACAAGTCGAGGAGAAGTCGAACGGAACGCTCGGCTATCTGCACATCCGCAAGATGGCCATGCCCGAGTTCTATCGGTTCGAACAGGAAATCTACGCCGCCGGCGCCGGCAAGGACGGCCTGATCATCGACGTGCGCGAGAATCCGGGCGGAATGATCGCCGACCACCTGTTGACGATCCTCTGCCAGCCGCAACACGCCATCACGGTCGGCCGCGGCGGCGAGCCCGGCTATCCCCAGGACCGCATGGTCTACGCCTCGTGGAACAAGCCGATCGTCGTGCTGTGCAATCAGAACAGCGGCAGCAACGCCGAGATCTTCTCGCACGCGATCAAGACGCTCCGGCGCGGAAAACTCGTNNCGTTCCGCGGTTGGTACGTTCCCAAGGACGGCCGCGACATGGAACTCAACGGCGCCGTGCCGGATCATGTCATCTGGCCCGAGCCGGGCGAGATGCCCGCCGGAATCGACCGCCAATTGGACAAGGCGATCAAGGTGCTTGGCCGCGACGTGGCCAAGGAGAAGAAACGCCCGCGGCCCACGCTCCAAAAGGCAAGTAGGGTGGGGCGATCGGCCGCCGCCGAACCGTCGAGCGAAACCATGAAACCTTGATCGGCGGCCGATCGCCCCACCATCCAGTTTCGCGGCTCGTCCTCGGTCAATCCAACTCGATCGTCTGTTGATAGCGGGGGACGGTTGTTTCCCAGCCTTTTTCCTCCGTGATCTTCTTCGCCAACCCGAGCGACGCCTCTTCCTCGCCGTGGGTCAGGAAGATGCGCCGGGGCGCCTCGCGCAGCGAACCGATCCAGCGCATCAGTCCCGGCCCGTCGGCATGGCCCGAAAAACCTTCGAGCCGTTCGACCCGGGCCCGGACCGGCCAGAATCGGCCGTGAATCCGCACTTCCGGCGGAGTCGCGAGAATTTGGCGGCCCAGCGTGCCGTGGGCCTGATAGCCGACGAACAAGAGCGTGCTTTCGGGCCGCGTGATGTTGTGGATCAGGTGGTGCTTGATGCGCCCCGCCGTACACATGCCCGAGGTCGACATGATGATCACGGGCGAGTCCAGCCGGTTGATCGCCTTCGACTCTTCGGTCGTCTGGACGATCCGCAAGCCCGCGAAATTCAACGGCGAGTCGCCGTTGGTGATTCGCGTCCAGGCGGCCTCGTCGAAACAATCGCGATGCCGTCGAAACACGTTCGTCACCTCGCCGGCCATGGGGCTATCGAGATAGACGGGCACGTCGGGAATCAGCCGGCGGTTTATCAGGCTTCCCAAGTGATAGATCAACTCCTGAGCTCGTTCAATCGCGAACGTCGGAATGACCACGTTGCCGCCGGCCTCGACGGTCTGGCGAACGACCTCGGCCAAGCGGCTTTCGACGTCGTCGATACCCTCGTGTTGGCGGATTCCATAGGTTGATTCCATCACCACATAGTCGGCCTCGGTGAAGACCGACGGGTCGCGGATGATCGGCTTGTCCCATTGGCCGACGTCGCCCGAAAAAATGATCCGTCGCGGTTGGCCGTTCTCCCTCACGGTCACTTCGAGCATGGCCGAACCAAGGATGTGTCCCGCGTCGCGAAACACAACCGTCACATGGTCGTTGATCGGCATGACCTGACCGTAGGGCGCGGGCCGAACCAGCGGCAGCGTCCGCTCGACGTCGCGCTCGGTGAAGAGCGGCTTGACCGGGTGCTTCCCCTGGCGTCCCTCCTTGCGATGCCGTTTCTGCTTGAACGCAGCGTCTTCCTCTTGAANNGCAAGACGATATCGACAAGGTCGGCCGTGGCGGGAGTCGCAAAAACGTTGCCGCCGAATCCTTCGCCGACCAGCTTCGGAAGCAGCCCGCAATGATCCACGTGGGCGTGAGTCAGAAGCACCGCGTCGATGTTTCGAGGGCGAACGGGGCTCGGCTCCCAGTTGCGGTCGAGAAACTCGCGTTCCTGAAACATGCCGCAATCGATCAAGAGCCGCGTGCCGTTGGTCTCGAGATAATAGCGCGAACCGGTCACTTGCCGGGCGGCGCCCAGGAACTGCAATCTCATGGTGCAATGTCTCCGAGTGGGGCCCCAATCCGTAGTGTGCTCGAAACGTCCCCATCCG
>DOEZ01000649.1 GCA_003532715.1 Planctomycetaceae bacterium | reverse complement strand
CGGCGGGTTCGACGCGTTTGTCGCGCTGCCCGGCCGAATGGAGCGGGTTGTGACCATCGCGCGGCGAACTTTCTATAACGACACGACGGCCACCACGCCGGAGTCGACCATGGCCGCGTTGAATTCGCTTTCCGAGCCGGTTTGGCTGCTGGCGGGCGGCGGCGACAAAGGGGTGGACATGGACGAACTAACTGATATGATTGTCCGAAGTGCTTGTGGCGCTGCATTTTATGGAATGATGGCGCCGACACTATACAAAGCGGTTCGCCGTCGTTCGCCAACGTTTCCATGTGTGTGCCGCCAGACAATGGCCGAGGCGTTTGAGTGGTGTTGGAAACAAAGTCGGCCGAACGATGCAATTGTGCTTTCGCCCGCGTGCAGCAGCCACGATCAGTTTCAAAACTTTCGACATCGGGGCGAGGTGTTCGTTGATTTGGTTGCATCGCTTGCCGCGCGCCAACCGGGCGCGGACGGTTTCCTATTGACAAAAAACGATGAAACGCTATAGATTAGAGTTCGTCGCGTCGAGTTTTCGGACTTTTCGCGGCGTCGACCTCGAGGACGACGGTTGTGGAGCTTCCTTGTTGGAAGCGAACACGGCGCTGGGAGTCGTTGCCTCGAGGTTTTTTGTTGCGCGTTGTTGCAGTCGCTCCGAGTTGTCTTGGTGCGTCCAGACGGACCCTACGAGGCTACGCGGCTGCAGGGTGGGGCGATTGCAGCAAGCCTTGTCGGGAAATCGCGAATTCTACAGAGACTCTTGCTGCAATCGCCCCACCTACCATTGAGGATTGAATCATGAAAGTTGTCCACTACGATCAGGTCGAAGCAACGCCCGTCGGCGTCGAAGGCGCGGCCGGATGTCGGATGCGGTGCCTGATCGACCACACCGACGGGGCACCCACGTTCGCCATGCGACTGTTCGAGGTTGGAGCCGGCGGCCACACGCCGAAACACAGCCACGCCCACGAACACGAGGTTTTCGTCCTCGAAGGGATCGGCATGGTCCTCGAAGGCGACAAGGAGCATCCGTTGCGCGCGGGCACGTGCGTCTTCGTGCCGCCCAACCAACTTCACCAGTTCCGCAACACGGGCATCGGGCCGTTGAAGTTCCTCTGCCTGATCCCGCACGAAACGCCCGGCGCGGGCCCGCAGTGCGCGGCGAGTTGCGGGTGTGATGGGTAGGAATTAGGAGAATTGGGATCGGGGGGATGTGGGCTCACCGCCGAGACCACCTCAAAGACGTGGAGGAGGAGTCTGAGGGTTGAGTGTTGGAATCACAATCTGGAATTTGATGCCTGAGATTTGAGACACAACGCCAATACCCGCCACGCTTCCTCCTCGTGAAAACCTAACTGAACCACAAAGTGCATGAAGGAAGAGAGAATTACTTGCGTTGCTCCGCGTTCAATCGGCAAATCAAATCGTTCTTTTCAGCGCCTCGGCGGTGAGTTTTTTAATCCGTAATCCCTCGCCAAAGCCATGTCATCCTCATCATCCCAACTCCGTCACGACGCCATCCGGATTTGGCGGGCCGGCGTGGCGGCCGTGGATTCCGAGTTATTGGTTCGCCGAGCGATGCGAGTTGACGGCTCGACGCTTTGCATCGGCAACGAAGTGCTGCCGTTGGAACAAATCGGCCGGATCGCCGTCGTCGGAGCGGGCAAGGCGGGCGCGGGCATGGCCGCCGCGGTCGAGGCTGTGTTGGGTGACGCGCTGCTCGAACAGAAGCAAGTCGCCGGTTGGGTCAACGTGCCCGACGATTGCGTGCGACCCCTGAAGCACATCTGGCTGCATGGAGCGCGGCCGGCCGGCGTGAACGAGCCGACGGCGGCCGGCCGGATCGGGGCCGACGAGATTCTACGCCTGGTTGAATCGCTCGGACCGGACGATCTTTGTCTTTGCCTGTTGTCGGGCGGCGGCTCGGCCCTACTGCCCGCCCCGGTCGAGCAAATCACGCTGGCCGACAAGCTGGCCGTGACGCGCCACTTGAGTGGGGCCGGCGCGACGATCGAACAACTCAACGTCGTGCGGAAGCAGCTCAGCCGACTCAAAGGCGGCGGGTTGGCACGCGCGTGCCGCGCCGGCCGGCTGGCGTGCCTGATCATCTCCGACGTGTTGGGCGATTCGCTCGAGGTGATCGCCTCGGGGCCGACCGTGCCCGACACGTCGACCGCCGCCGAGGCGCTCGAAATCCTCGATCGGTTCGGGGCCGAAGCAGCGGGCATTTCGCCGGCCGTGTTCGAGTTTCTGCGGCGCAGGCGGTTGATCGAGTACTCCCCGCCGACGTGCCGCGTGACGAATCTAGTGATTGGAAACAACGAGGCGGCCGTTCGCGCCGCAGCCGACGAGGCTCGGCGGCTGGGCTACCAGACCGAGGTTGAAAGCGCCGCTGCGTCGGAGGGAGCGGCCGAGGGGGTCGGCCGGCGGCTGGCCGAGCAGGCGGCAGCGATGCGGGCAGAGGGGGGAAAGCGATGCCTGGTGAGCGGCGGCGAACCCGTCGTCGCGCTGGTCGAATCGTCACAGCGCGGCCGAGGCGGACGGAA
>DOEZ01000531.1 GCA_003532715.1 Planctomycetaceae bacterium | reverse complement strand
ATGATGCTCGGCGACGAGGCCTACGCCGGCAGCAAGAACTACTACCACCTGCAAGACGCCATTCGGAACTACTACGGCTACCGCCACATCGTGCCGACGCACCAGGGACGAGGGGCGGAACACCTGCTATCGCGAATGCTCATCAAGCCGGGCGACACGGTGCCGGGCAATATGTACTTCACCACCACCCGGCTGCACCAGGAACTGGCCGGCGGCCGTTTCGTCGACGTCATCACGCCGGCGGCCCACGATCCGGCCGACGAGTCGCCCTTCAAGGGCGATTTCGACATCGACGCGCTCGAAGCGGTGATTGGCAAGGTCGGGCCCGAGCGGATCCCCTACGTCTGCGTCGGCGCCACGGTGAACATGGCCGGCGGGCAGCCGATTTCGATGGCCAACATGCGGGCGGTTCGCGAATTGACCCAACGGCACGGCATCCGCATCTTCCTCGACGCCACCCGGGCGGTCGAAAACGCCTATTTCATCCAGCAGCGCGAGCCGGGCTTCGCCGACCGGACCATCGCGTCGATCCTCATGGAATTCTGCGCCCTCAGCGACGGCTGCACGATGAGCGGCAAGAAAGACCCGCTGGTGAACATCGGCGGCTGGTTGGCGATGAACGACGACGAGGTTTACGAAGAAGCGTCGAACCTGGTCGTCGTCTACGAAGGGCTGCATACCTACGGCGGCATGGCCGGTCGCGACATGGAAGCCATGGCGCGAGGCATCGAAGAGGCCGTCCAGGACGACCACATCCGCGCGCGGATCGGCCAAGTCGAATACCTGGGCCAAAAGCTGATCGACTGGGGCATTCCCGTCGTCCGACCGATCGGCGGACACGCCGTCTACCTCGACGCCAAGGCGTTCTATCCGCACTTGGGTCAAGACGAATTCCCCGCCCAACGCCTGGCGGCCGAGTTGTATCTCGACTCGGGCGTGCGGGCGATGGAGCGCGGCATCGTGTCGGCGGGCCGCGACGCCGCAACCGGACGGCATCACTACCCGAAGCTGGAACTGGTCCGATTGACCATCCCGCGCCGCGTCTACACGCAAGCCCACATGGACGTAGCGGCCGAATCGGTCGCCGCCGTCCACGACAGGCGTCACGAAGCCAAGGGCCTCGAAATGGTCTTCGAGCCGAAATATCTGCGGTTCTTCCAAGCACGCTTCAAACCGAAGGAATAGGCCTTTCAGTAGCGGGTAGCCCCGATTGCTCGCAATCGGGGTGCCGAAGGCACAAGCGTGCCGCGATTCGAGGTATGAGCAGGTCGCCACTTTCACAAAAACAGTGTGGCGTCGGCGGCTTGCCCATCATCGGGTGGCACCTATGGATAGCTTGCCCATCCTTGCGGGCCTTGCCAGACAAGTCCGCACCAGAGTAGGTTTTGTCCTTCCTGTCTTCACCTTGCACCTCGAACCTGCTTGAACGTGAATCCCAGGGATGGACAAGCCACTCCTGCCACCCGGCCGCATTCATGAACGGACCTTCGCCTTCTCGCGGCAAAGTGGTACAATCGCCTCGACCGCGATCCGCCACGGGTCTATGGTCGCGACAAGGCGTTGTTCCCCAAGCCCGTCGAAATAAGAGGGCCAAACCATGGCGTCGTTCTTCCGCTTTCTCCGAGAGAAGAAACGCTCGATCGGGCTCTGGGTCCACTTCGCCGTGGCTGGCGTCGTGATTCTGCTCGCGCTGGCACTGTTCGTCTACCCGGCCGTCACGACTTGCTTGGTCGTGGGCGACTCGCAACTGCGGCAGTCGGGCCAGAGTCGATACGTCGCCGGCTGGTTCAGGTCGGCCTCGGGCCGATACCTTTCCTGGGCCAATACCTATCTCGAAACAAACGTCGCCGCCGGGCTCGATCACGAGGACGTCGCCGCGACCGAATGGCCCATGTTCGGCTCGGTCTACTTTCTGGTCACGGCCGAGGAACTCCACAAACAGGGCAAAATCGACGCGACCCGAGGCACGGTTCGCAAAGCGGTCGAAAAGGCGGCCGAAATTGTCGCCTCGCCCGTCACGGCGACCTGGGTCAAGGAGAAGTGGGGCGACGATTATCTCGACCGCGAAAACGTCTTCTACCGGATGCTGCTCATCCTCGGGCTTTCGTCCTACGAATCGATCACCGGCGACCAGCAGCACCATGCGCTCATGTCCGAACAGAGAACCTCGCTCGCGGCCGAACTGGCCGAGGCCAAGTATCATCTGCTCGACGATTATCCGGGCGAGTGCTATCCGAACGACGTGCTCTGGGCCGTCGCGGCCATCGAACGCGCGGCGCGGCTCGACGGGACCAATCACGATGAACTGGCCAAGAACCTGATGGCCGTGCTCGAAGGGCCGCTCAAGACCGACAAGGGACTGCCCGCGTTCCAAGCCTCGGCCCGCTCGGGCGGAATCATGCAGGAGGCGCGGGGGTGCGGCAACTCGGGCATTCTGCTGTTCGCCGCCGAACTCGATCCCGAGATCGCGTCGCGATGGTTCGAGGCATATGAAACGCACTTCTGGAAAGAGACCGACTGGATGGTCGGCTTCACCGAAATGTCCCGCGGCTCCCAATCCGACTTGGCCGACGTCGATTCGGGGCCCGTCTTGTTCGAGTTCGGCTCGGTGGCGTCGGGCTTCGCGATCGGCGCAGCCAGGACGGTCGGGCGGAACGACCTCGCAGTGCCGCTGACGATGGAGGCCGTGGCCTGCTCGTGGCCGACGCCCTTCGGCCCCATCGTGCCCGGGTTGATGGGCCGCCTGGGCGCCGGCAGTTGGAGCCTGGGCGAAGTGGCGTTGCTGTTTTCGATGACCCGGCCGTGCCTCGCCGACCAGAGCATTCCGTACGAGGGTCGCACGCCCCGCCTCGTCTGGGTTCTCGTGGCCGTCTACGCCGGTCTTGGCCTGTTCTTCATCGGGTTCGAGATCCGAAGCTGCCGCCGCGCGTGGGGGCAATATCGCGAGGCGAACGCCTCGGGCCGAGATGGAAACGATGCCCCGGCGTCTTCCGCGCTCACGAACACCGGGCAGTGAAACCGATCGCGTCGCCCGACCGCGTGGTGCAAATAAGATCGGTAAAGAAGCTTCGGAAAACACGGCAAAATAACGTAAGCACGACAACCTCTTGCCAAGGACCGGCAAACAAGCGATAACCAGTACAAGAAATCCGTTCACCTGTCGGTTTTGACGGGCCCATCAGTGGCCGTTTTAACGCGACCATTGACAACGGGCTGTCGTGACGGAGGATCACTTGCATGAAATGTCCAAGCTGCCAAGCCCCGCTGCATCGTATTCTGTACGAAGGGATGCCCGTGTTCCGTTGTATGCAATGCCACGGATACCTGGTCGGCCAGAAGCGTCTGGAGGGGATTCAGGCGTCGCCGCAAACGAGCATCGAGGGTCTGAAGAAGGAGGTGATCGAGGAGTCGCGGCCCGACACACTCGAAGCGATCCGTTGTCCTCGGTGCCGGCGGAAGATGGACAAGCGTTTCATCGAGGAGCCGGCCTCGATGTATGTCGACATGTGTCGCGAATGCGGCCACCTATGGCTCGACGGGGGCGAACTGGCCCGGCTGCAACTCGCGCACGAGATGAAGCCGCAGGCCCAGGAGGCGCGTCGCTTTCAGCAGCGACTCAGGACGATGACGGCCGAAGAGCGCGCCGAGTTCGAGGCGAACATCGCCAAGCTGCCCGGCGACAACGAGGCTCTGCCGTTGGTGCTCGAAATGCTCTCGCGGGGTGACTCCTTGTGAGCGCTGGCCGAGTGGCATGGACGGCTTGTCCGCCCTTGCCTCTTCGCGTCCGCCGATCAGTCTCACACCACCAGCGGCGTGATTCCCGGTTTGGGGATTGGGTAATTGCCCGTGGCGTCGGGCGTGACGGGCGGCGGCGTGTTGAAGCTCGCTTCGTCCGGGGTGGGGCCGAATTCGAGATTCGAGCGGCTCACTTCGTCCCACGTGACGGGGCCGCCCGAATAGGACGCGATCTGGCCCATGACGGCCACCAGGGTTCCCGTGGCCATGTGGTTGCCGCTGTTGATCGGCTTGCCCTCGCGAATCGACGCGAACAGGGCGTCGTGTTCGGCCTGGTAGGGGTTGTTCTTCGGCCCGCGGAATCGCCACTTCGTTTCGCCGTCGATCCGATTGCGAAACAGGTCGCACGTTCCCTTGGTTCCCATGATGATGTCGCCCGGGTTGCCGTAGCAATTGTGCCGCGTCTGGCAGAGTGCGTAGACGCGAGGGCCGCTCTCGTACTCGTAGACGACCGCGCTATGGTCGAACATGTCGCCGTAGACCTCGCCGAACGACGACGACCGACCGCCCAGGGCGAAGGCCCACTTGGGCGTTTCCTCGCCGAGGATCCAGCCGACTCGGTCGAGATTGTGGACGAGCGATTGGGTCACGTCGTCGCCCGACAGCCAGCAGAAATGGTACCAGTTTCGGCACTGATATTGCGTTTCGGTCAGTCCCGGCTCGCGTGGCTCGAGCCGGTAG
>DOEZ01000426.1 GCA_003532715.1 Planctomycetaceae bacterium | reverse complement strand
ATTCAGCCGCGAGCAGCAGATTCAAGCCTCTCGCGTCGAAAATCACCTGTCTTTCACGTTCGAAAACAACATCGTCTATTGGGACTCGGGCACGTTGCTGGCCGGGCCATGGAACCGAGTGAAGTTCGAGGGCCGCAACAACTGCTTCTGGAACGCGGCGGGCCACCCGGTCGATTTCGTCGGCAAGTCGCTCGAACAGTGGCAGGCGGCCGGCCATGAAGCGGGTTCGATCATCGCCGATCCCGAGTTCAAGGATCCGCGCAACAACGATTTTGCCCTTGCGGCCGATTCACCGGCCATCGAGTTGGGTTTCAAGCCGTTCGAGCCCGCGAAGGCGGGCGTTTACGGCAATCCGGCGTGGATTCGGAAAGCGACCGAGGCCAAATTTCCGCCGCTAAGACCGGCTCCCGATCCGCCGCGGTGAGCATCTGGGTCAGAACCCGTACTTCGCCATGAACTCGAAGCGGACCGATTCACCCGGCGCGAGGTCTTTGTAGAGCGTCTTCCACGAACTGACCTCGAAGCCGAGGAGGAAGTTCTTGGTCACGTCATGGGTCAGGTTGACAAAGTACGCGCTGTTGTAGATTCGCCCGCTGGCGGCCGTGATGTCCTCGTTGAACGGGTCGTCGATCGTCCAGCCGGCGTAGGAGTGCCAGTCGGAGGCCCAGTGGAACCAAGTGCCGACCCAGCCGCCGGTCGAGCGGATCGACTCGGTCGTTTGGCGATTGACTCCCTGCAAGATGCCGCCCAGGAACGTGCCCAGGTTTTCGCCGGTGAAGACCTCGCCCTGCACGCCGAAGCGCTCGGTGAGCGGCACGTTGAAATCGGCGTTCATCGACCACGTGCGCCGCTCGTGCTCGCCTGGATCGTCCGTGAGCGGCCCGAATCGGAAATCCTGCTCGCCGATGTGTCCCGAAGCGCCGATCACCACGGGCTGGCTGCCTTTGCCGCGGTCGCCCAGGGTCCAGGCGACGCGGCCCTCGACGAGCGGCCATCCGGACGGCTTGCCTTCGATGTCGGGGTCGGACGTGAAATCGCTCACGATGTTGTCGTTGAGCGAGCCTTGCAGCGTAATCATCGAATAGGGCGAGAATTTCAGAAAGCGTTCATAGCGAATCTGGGCCCGGCGATAGCCGATGTTGCCCGCGCCCCAGTACACCGAATACATGATCGTGCCGGGAACGAGGGGAGAGACGACGTCCCACGTTTGGCCCATCAAGAGCCGGAAGTCTTCGTCTTTCACTTCCCAATAGGCATGACGCAACAGCACGCCCGGCTTGTTCTCGGTGACGAACTGCCCTTGAAAGTCGAACTCGACCTTGCCGCCGCTCGGGGCGCAGTTGAACAGACGGACTCGCGGGCCGGCGATGTCGATGCCCAGCCGAGTCGCACGCGCGTCGACGTGGAAGGCGTCCTCGCCGTTCGTTTCGGCCGAGAGGATGTAGAGGGCGTAGTCGCCGACGTAGCTGCGTTCGGTCTCGTAAACGGAACTGCCCCAAAGGAACGCATACGGGGTAATCGTGAAATCGCCCTTGCGCCACGCGTACTTCTTGGCCGTCGAGTCCATCATCTGCTGGACCTGCTCGAACGTGTAGAAGTCGGCCGCACTGGTAGTGTCGATCGCCGCCGGACTCGCACCGACCGCCGACGGGCTGGCTCCGACTGCCGACGGACTCGCCCCGGTCGTTGCCGGAGCGTAACCCGACCAATGGGCGGGCGTGGCCTCGACGGCGGGCAGGCGAAATGTGCCAGCTCGCAAGGTCTGGACCTCGGCGCGCAGCGATTGGGTCTCGGCTTCGAGCTGTTCGAGCCTCGCGGCCAGATTCGCGTCGTTGGCCATTAGGGAAGAAGCGGTTAGCGGCAAGAGCGCGAGAACGAGAATCAATGACCGTCGCATGGTTGCGTATCCTTTGTACAGGGGCGAGGTTCAAAGTTTGGGGGTTTCGCGCGGGCGAGCGACCTCACGTGCCGGATTCGCGCAACACCACCCCCCATTTGCCCCGCTCTTGGCAGTATCGGTCGGATTTCCGCGAAACTTGACAGAAGCGTCAGATTGAGAAGAATGTGGATTTTGGGAAGAATTGGAACTCGCGGACGCATGGGAGTCTTGGGTATTTCCGTCTAAGTCACATTCCCGCAAGAGCCTTTCGCGAAGGGGTCTTCAGGTCCAAAAGGTTGGGCCCCGCCCGATTTTTCGATCGCCCGGTTTCTGCTACAATGACGCAGTTGGCCTGGGTGGACGACTCACGCGAGGAAACGGCGGTGGCCTCCCTTGGCGTGGGGTGATGCGAGCCACAAGCCCGAAGCGCAGGCGAGGATAAATCGTTTTAGGAGCCTCGCTTGCGCTTCGGGCTAGTGTGGCAAAGAATCCAGGCTAGCCGACAACAACCTGCATCGCGCGGCCGAAGGGTCACTGGAATCAGAGTATTGGTGGGGCTCGCTGCGCTCGACCCATCCTACTTAGGGAACGGTTTTGCACTTAGGGAATGGTTTGGCGCGAAGGGAATCCGGGGATACCGAAACGACATGGATTGCGAGGTGGCATGGTGAAGAATCTGGTCTCTTTGGTGCTGGGCGGCGGTCGCGGAACGCGGCTGTTTCCATTGACGCAATTGCGATCGAAGCCCGCCGTTCCGCTGGCCGGCAAGTACCGCCTGATCGACATACCATTGTCGAACTGCATTAACAGCGGGATGAATCGCATCTATGTGCTGACCCAGTTCAACTCCGCCAGCCTCCACCGCCACATTCGCAGCACCTATCGGTTCGACCCGTTCAACGGCGGATTCGTCGAAATCCTCGCCGCTCAACAGACCATCGCCAGTTCCGACTGGTACCAGGGGACGGCCGACGCCGTGCGGCAGAACTTGCGGCATTTTCAACAGCCGGGCGTCGACTACGTGTTGATCCTCTCGGGCGATCAGCTCTACCGAATGAACTTTGAGGACATGCTCGCCACCCATCAGGCTTCCGGCGCCGACGTCACGATCGCTGCCGTGCCGGTCGCGGGCGAAGACGCCGGCGGACTGGGGATCATGCGCGTGGACGACACGGGCCGTGTCCTCGGCTTTCTTGAAAAACCCAAAACCAAGAAAGAACTCGATCTGGTCCGTACCGATCCGGCCTGGATCGACGCGCGCGGCATCGAAAGCCGGGGCCGCGACTGTCTGGCCAGCATGGGAATCTACCTTTTCAATCGGGCCACGCTGGCCGACGTGCTCGAAAAGACCGACTATCGCGATTTCGGCAAGGAGATATTTCCCGCCTCGGTCCGCACGCGGCACGTCCAGGTGCATCTGTTCGACGGCTACTGGGAAGACATCGGAACGATCAAGTCGTTTTTCCAGGCCAATCTCGATTTGACCGCGAAGGTTCCGCCGTTCGAGCTTATGTCGGCCGACGCGCCCCT
>DOEZ01000627.1 GCA_003532715.1 Planctomycetaceae bacterium | reverse complement strand
GAGGAAGCCGCGACGGGGGTCACGGAACACGAGATTCACTTGGAATTGGGCCGTCTGTTCGAGACGGTCGAACTCCGGTCGGTCCGGTTCGAACGCCCCGACCGTCCGGAAGGCTGTCTCGGCTGGTCGTGCCTGATGCGGCGGCCGCAACCGGTCGGAAGCTGAGCGGTCCGTGGCGCTGGAATTCACCACGAAGAGCACGAAGGGCACGAAGAAACGTGAAATAGCGGCTCTGCCTCCCATTCCTTCGCGTACTTCGTGCTCTTCGTGGTGAGATGAATTGAATCGAGGACAGACATGTTGATTACGAATCTCCGAGTGTCGAAGCGTTTTGTTGCCGTTTGTCTGATGGTTGCCGCCGCGGTCGTCTCGCGGCCTGCCTCCGCGGAGTCGCCCGAGCAGGAATCGCTGGTTCGCACGGTCGATCTCAACGTCGGCGAGGCGGTCTCGGTCGAGTTGTGCGACGGAACCACGGTCGAGGTGAAGCTCGCGAGCGTCGCCGAACATCGCGACCCGGTGCGGAACGCCCTGCGTCGCGCGCTGGTCCAGGTCGAAATCGACGGCGAGCCCATCGCGCTCGAATCGGGAAACTACCGTTTACCAAAGACGGTCGGCCGGGTTCAAATCGACTGCCCGGTGACCAAAGGCTACCTGGCCCGCGCCAACAAAGCCAACCCCTGGTCGCTCGATCGCGACGCGCGGCTCCGGCTCTGGCCGAAGGGATCGCCCTGGATTCGGCCGGGCACGTTCGGCTATCCGCTCAACCAACGATGGTTCGCCGGCTATACGCAGATGTGCAATCAGATCGCGGACGACGAAAAAGTGGAAAGCAAGACGATCTACTACCACTGGGGTCTCGACTTCGGCGGAGCGGAGGGGATGGTCGACGTGCTGGCCGCGACCGACGGCACGGTCGTTTCGACGGCTGGCAAATTCCTCGGCAAGAAGTCGGACTATCCGCCCACGGTCGAACCTCGATACGATGTCGTCTATCTACGCGACGAGCGCGGTTGGTACTATCGCTACTCGCATCTCTTCTCGATCGACCCGGCCGTCAAGTTGGGCGCGCGGATTGCGATGGGCCAGAAGATCGGAGTCCTGGGCAAGGAAGGCGCCAGCGGCGGTTGGTCGCATCTGCACCTCGACGTCAGCCGGCCGATGCCCAGCGGGCGTTATGGAATCGACGATGCCTACGCATTCGCCTGGCAAGCCTATCAACAGGAGCATCCGACGCCGCTGGTGGCCGTCGTTCGGCCGCATCAGTTGGCCCGTGTCGGCGATCCGGTCGTGCTCGACGCGAGCAATTCGTACAGCGCGGCGGGCGGCGATTCGCTGGAATATGAATGGACCTTGTCCGACGGGGCGAAGGCCGCCGGTCCGACGGTCGAACGGACCTACGACCGGCCGGGCTGGTACTGCGAAACGGTCAAGCTGACCGACGCCGACGGGCGAACGGATTACGACTTCGCCAAGGTCATGGTGCTTTCGCGCGACAATCCGCGAAAACGCCCGCCGAATGTTCACGCGGCCTACTGGCCCACGCGAGGCATCAAGCCGGGCGACACGGTCACCTTCAAGGTCATCACCCGCAACATCGAGCCGGGCGACGGGCGCGAGGTTTGGGATTTCGGCGACGGCAGCCCGACGGTCGCCACGCAGTCGGTCCCGAAGCCGTACACCTACGCCGCCACGACACACGTCTTCGACAAGCCGGGCGGTTACCTCGTCACCATCCATCGCGAAAACCGGCGCGGCGAGCGAGCGACCGATCGGCTGTATGTGCGCGTCGAGGAATAGCCCGGGTTACCGGATTCTATCCGGTCGAAACTGGTGATCGGTGGTGAAGAGTCGGCGGTAACCCAGCAGGACGATGCCCGAGGTGCCCAGCGCGCCGGCGGCGGCCAGCAGGAACATGATGACGATCTGGTAGCTGACGGCCTGAATCGGATCGGCGCCGGCCAGAAGCTGCCCGGTCATCATGCCCGGCAGATTGACGATGCCCATCACCATCATCGCGTTGATCGTCGGTATCATGCCGGTGCGAACGGCCTCCTGGATCGACTCGCGGGCCGCTTCGGCGCGGGTCGCGCCGAGGGCGAGCAGCGTTTCGATCTCGCCGCGCCGCTCGCGCAGGTCGGCGGTGAATCGATTCACGCCGAGCGACACGCCGTTGAGCGTGTTGTGCAGGATCATGCCCAGAAGCGGGATCGCGTAGCGCGGCAGATACCACGGATCGGGCCGAACGACGACGGTCAGGGCGATGGCGGTGATGAGCCAGCAGCAGGCCCAAATCGAGATGACGCTGTCGAGCGTCATGCCGGCGTAGCGATGACGATTCCGGCTGACGGCCACGTTGCCGGCGATCAGGGTCATGGCCAGCCCGAGGCTGATAACGACATACCACTGCCGGCCCGGCTCGAAAACCCATCGAAGCACCAGGCCGATCAGAAGCAACTGAACGACGCACCGCACGGCGGCCAAGAGGAGCCGGCGGTGGAGCCCCAGGTGCAGGGCCAGCGAGACGCCGGCACTGAGGACGACCAGCGAAGCAGCCAACGCGACTTGCCCGATCGACAATTCGATGAGTTGATGGTTCATGGTGGCGGAAGCTCCAGAAGGCGGCCGCCGTGGATAAGCTTCATTTCGTGCGTCATGCGCATGGCCTGTTCGGCATTGTGCCCCACCCATACGAACGTTCGCTCGCCGGGCGATTCGCCGGGC
>DOEZ01000147.1 GCA_003532715.1 Planctomycetaceae bacterium | reverse complement strand
TGATGGCAATGACCACCAGCAGTTCCACGAGCGTGAAGCCGGCCGGACCGCGCGCCCTTCCAACGAATCGCATCGCATGTTCCTTTCGTCCGTACTCCGGATTTGCTCGCCTCCGCGCCGCTCGCGCGGCGCGGAGGCAGAGCAAACCGCTTCACGCCCCCCTATCCTCGCGACCGTCGCGGCAGGGCCGCCAAGGCCATGCCAAGAAGCAGCACGATCGTTCCCGGCTCGGGAACGGCCGCGGCCGACTCGCCGCCCATGTGATTCCCCCACTGCGCGGCCAGGATCGCGGCGTCTCTCGCGTCGACCGCGCCGTCGGCGTTGAAGTCACCGACGCTGTAGCCGCCGGTCAGACCGGTCTGGCCCCAACGACCTGCAAGAACCTTGGCGTCCACGTCATCGACGATGCGGTCGTCGTTGGTATCGCCCGGAACCGGCTCGAGGATCGGAAGTTCCGGCAGCGCGTCGGCGTAGGTGGTTGCGATGCGAAGCTCGTCGAGAAAGACGCGGTCATCGAGTTCCATTCCCCAAATCCGCACGTGCAATACCGAGACCGTGTCGAACGTGGGGGTCGTGGTTTCGTTTTCGTCCCTGGCGGCGTCGGGCGTTCCCTCGGTTTCTTGGTCGACGAACAGGGCAACCTGGTCGTAAGCCGTGAAGCCCGGAAAGCTCTTGGAGACTTTCATCACCATTCGGTGAACCGTGTCGTTGGTCGGCAGCGTCGACGACAGTGTTTGGTCGCCGCACTTCCGGGTGAACGCGCCGCTGCCTTCGTCGGGATTGACGTCCACGCCCGTGGACAAGGAATCCCCTTGACTGCCAGTCCATCCCTCGGTATTGCTGGTGTTGTTCACGTACAACTGGAAGAAGTCGCCGAGGAAGTAAGTGCCAACTCCCTCGGTGTCAAAACCCGTCATCTTGAACGCGAGCCCGACGTAAAGCGTGTCTGTCTGAGGCGTAAACAGACGCTGCACGATATTGTTGTTGCTGGGCCTGGTGCTAACGTCAGTGTGTCCCAGCTCGAGCGATTGTCCAAAACCGGCCATGCCCCCGGAAGCGACATCCCGCAATGGGGTGGCATAATCTCGCTCCGAGACCAGGCCCGTGTAGGCGCTTTCCCAGCCGTCGCCGATCGTCCCCTGATCGAGAATGGAGCCGGGCGTATAGGAATTGAAATTGTCAGCCGCGATCACGGCGGCGGTTGCCTGAGATGTCGCGCAGAAAAACTGGGCGACCGCCATGGTCGCGATCAGCATGACTGTCCAAGTAGATCGATACATAAGATTGCTCCCGACAAAGTGGATCGTGAAAGAAACTCGCGCTCGCAAAAAGCCTCTCCGTTTGTCCCAGCGATGCTCACTGCTCTTTTGAAACCTTGGCATCTTCTTGTCCGTGTGCTTCGTCGGCATCCAGCGCCACGGCGGCGATGCCGTACATATACGGAAAGTCCGAAGGACGGCCTTTCGTGTCGTGCGTTCCGTTTCCGCCGAGCTGAACGACCCCCGGCTTTCGCACGACGCGTTTCCACACCGTGAACCAATGATCGATTCGCTCGCCCGGGCCGACCGCGCGCTGGACGGGCCGGTTGATCGTCGGCCAAGGGCCAAGGTCCATGCCGACGCGGTCACCGGTCCGGCGGAATTCCGACGTCAACCACTCGGGCGGCTTTAACTTGCCGTCGTAGAACACGTAGAGAGTCGCCGGGCGACTGAGCCAAACGCGGATGACCGTATCGGACCGAGTCTTGTCGTCGCTGAATGTCTTGACGTAGTCGGCGCCGACCAGGAACTTCGGTATTCCCGCCTTGCTCAGTCCGTTCCACTCGTGCTCTGGCCGGTCGACATAGGCGAGCACGTCCTCGCCGAGTCCGCCGGGAACGATCTCGTAGAACTTTTTCGTATCGTCGCTCCGCAGATTGTCGGCCACCTTCACGATAACCGCTTTCTGACTGTTGACGCTCGCTTCGTTCTGGGACAAGAAGGTCGCGACCTTGCCCGTCGTGATCGACACGACGCGGCCGAGTTCGCCGAGCTTATTGAAGGTCGCGCCTTCGCCGCCCGTGAGACGCTCGACACGAGGCTCGCTTCCCGCCGCCGATCCGGCCAAGCGGAGATCGACCGCGCCGGCGAACACGACGACGCCGCTGTACTTATTCTCGGCCACCTCCAAGCCGAACTCGGTGCTCAGGTCGACGACTTCGCCGTCGGGGGTTTCCACGACGAACCCGCGCCCGCTCTCTTCTGTCACGCGCACTCTGATCCGGCCCCGGTTCAATCTCGCTCGAAGCGGAGCGATCAATTCCACGTCGGCCGGCCCGTCGACCAACATGTAGCCCACCTTCGGCAGCGTCACTCGGGCACTGCCCGCATCGAGTCGAATCGATCGCGGATCGAACACCTCGGTCGGCGCGGCTTGGCTTGTTACGGCCACGGCCGCGGGCGACAGCGATGATTGATCCGCGAGTTTCGCATCCTCTCGGCGGCCAAACAGCAACACGCCCGACGCCACGATGACGGCCAAGGCGATTAGTCCCACTCCGTTCCAGCCGGTCAGACAACTCCACATTTGCGTTACGCCGAGCCCCGACGGCGAGGAATCGTCGCCGGTGGGCGTCTCGATTGGAGCCGGCGTAGGGGGCGACGCGCCGGACGCCGACGGACAGTCGCCTGCCTCCGTCGGAACCGTTGCGCCGCCGAGAATCGGCGCGGCGTCGGCCGATCGTTGCTGCGCGAGCAGCTCGTGCAAATGGGCCGCCTGCATGAGACTCCGCACGAATAGAGTACGCGCCCGGGCGTCGAGACGCAGCCGGTCGGACAACAACGACGCCTGCTCGGGCGTTAACTCGCCGTCCAGATACTGCTGCACTAGCGCCACGATATCCGCATCAGCCCCATTGGGTTCCCGATTTCGTTCTGTCATGGAGCTATTTATCCGATTCTTACGCTGTTCGCGGGCCTTTCTCACGCACGGCCAGCGGTTGGGAAAATGTGTCGCGGTGAACCGCCTCGCGGGCGGCCGTATCAGGAACCGGCAGCGGCCTGTACGCCGCCGGCCCCTGTCTCCCGGTTTTTTCAAACGGTGAAGCAACAGCGTTCGAGGCTTACCGCTTGCGCCGCACGACCAACAGGCCCGCCAATGCCGAAATCAACAGGGCAACGGCGCCCGGCTCGGGTATGGGAGCGGGAGCGGTGATCGTGAACTCCGCGCATCCGAAGGAAAGAGCGTTGGCTCGCACACCAGCCTTGCCGGAGGCAATGCGGGTGTCTTCGTCGGTAAACGATCCCATGACGACATCGGACGCATTCCGAATCTCGCCACTGATAGTCGAGCCTTCGAATGTCAATGACATCGTACACATTTCGCCGTAGACATAATCGGGGTCCAAAGCGACATGCTTCATCCGCTCGTACGCGTCGTTAGCACCGATCCAATAGAGATCCAAATAGGTTGTACCGGCCACGCGCAGGACATAGTAGTTGTCTGCATCCTGAAGTCGCCCGACAAGGCCGGCGCGGCCCGCTCCATTGTGAAATGTTGCAGACACGGTGAAATCAGTAAGCACCCCGGCCGCATCACAGACGATCGATGAGTCGTCACTCACGGCGCTTAGGGTAAGCTCATCGTTGTCGTCGACTTCCCAAGTGCCATACGCGTCCACGACGGTCCATCCAGCCGGGACCTCGCCGGTGGTGGTGTCGCTAAAGTCGGTGTGATAGACCGTGATCGATTCCGCCGGAACCGACGATCCGACGAGTGATACGGCAATGCCAATCATCAGAATAGCAATGGTTCGAGTACAAACGGTTGTCATGCTCGCTCTCTCCTTTCAATGGTGAAACACAATACGGTAACGACGTTTGCTCTTCACTGCTTCTTCCGCACCGATTGTCCCAATCCTTGGCGTGACACCGGCCGGCGCATCCATGGTCCGGCTCACGCGAACGAGGTCTCAGCCCGTCTCGGCCAATTTCCGCCGCACGCAGTCATCGAGCATCCGGTACACCCGGCTGAGCGCCATGTAGACGCTCGGCACCTTGATGCCCAACTTTGCCGACATCTGGAGTCCGCTCAACTCGTCTCCGAATCGCAAATCGACCAACTCGCGAGATCGTGGACTCAGCCCCTTCAAACACTCGCCCAGCGCCTCCATCATCGCCGGACCGGGCGTCTTCGATTCGCTCTCCCAAACGGGTTCGAGCAACTCCAGCAACTCCGGATCCAGCACGCGCGGATGCTGTTTCTGTCGTTTCAGGTAGTTGAACGCCCGAAGTTTCGCCACCTGCCTTGCCCAGGCCAGCAAGTGCTGAGTGTCAACAATCGTCTCGGCCTTCTGCAAGGCCTCGATTACCACGTCCTGATGGATGTCCTCGGCCGTTTGCTGGCTGAGTACGATCGAGCGAATGTACGAAATCAGCTTCGCGCGATCGGAAAACAGACAGTGGATGATCTCTTCCTGGCATAAGCTCATCGACGATCTCGCATGACCACGCGGCAGCTAATGTCTATCCACCGAGCATAAAAAAACTATACAGCAAATCCGGCATGAATCCGGAAAACGTCTTGTGACGGCACGGAAACCAGTAAGAACGGGGGGTGTTTTTGCGAGTTTGGAGACGAGATTGTTCAGGCGATTCGGAAAGCCACGGCTCGGCCTCGCGTTCGGCAGCCGTTGGAATCGGGACGGCAGAAAACGGCCGTGTGCAGAACCGTCTGTCGCTGCCCGGTGTCTCCGGGGTGGGCAAGTCACCCATGGCGCCCTCATGATTGTTGGCTACTGCAAGAGTCAGAAGACGGCGATCCTAACTGGTGGTCCCAGCGAGACGCTGTTTCCGCCGGACGTTTCCGGCGGGCATGGCACCGCGTCCGCCGCGGGGTTAAAATGGAGCGGTTTCCGCTTGTCCGCGCGTGACGGTTTGTTCCCCCACGGGATGCTCGATGAGATGGCCGATTCAAATCCAGTTGCTTCTGTGGATGCTCGCGGTCGTCGTGTTCGGGATCGTGGCGGCCACGCTGGCCGGCGCGTATCTGGCCGTTGACGAGGCCAGCCACCGGCAGCTTGACGATCTTCATAAGGCGTGCGACACGCTGGCCCGCGCCCAATATCCGCTGAGCCAGACCGTCTTGGAACACCTCAGCGGCCTATCCGGCGGGCAGTTCGCCTTGCTCGACAAACGGGGCCAAATGGTCCACGGCACGATCGCCGTCGAACGGGCCGATCTTGAAATCTTGCGATCCATTCCCGAGCCTTCGGGCGACGGCCTGTTCAGCCGCGAGCATATCGTGCGAATCGGCGGGCGCGACTATTTCGGCGAGCAGTTGGCACTGACCGCGCGGACTGGAGCGGCCGACGCGCGCCGGCTTATCGTTCTTTACCCCAAGCATCGATGGTGGAGCGTTGCCCGGTCGGTCGCCGTGCCCATTCTGGTGGCTGGCGGCGTGACCACGCTGGCGGCCATGCTGGTGAGCGCGCTGGTCGCCGGGCGGTTCGTCCGGCCCATTCGTGTGTTGCGCAACCAGGCAGACGCCATCGCCGACGGCCGCTTCGTGCAGGTCGATTCGCCCCGGCGCAACGACGAGATTGGCGACTTGACTCGCTCGATCAACCGGATGACCCAACGGCTTAGCCAGTATGAAGACGAAGTGCGTCGGAACGAACGGCTGCGCGTTCTGGGGCAATTGGGGGCGGGTATCGCCCATCAGCTTCGCAACGCGGCGGCCGGGGCGACGATGGCCGTCGAATTGCACGAGCGCGAGACGCCCGGCGCGGCCGACGACGAATCGCTCGGGATCGCGCTACGCCAGTTGCGGCTGATGGAGTCGCACCTGCAACGGTTTCTGTCGCTGGGCCGCATGGAGCCGTCGGCGCGCGAGCCGATCGACCTCGAAACGCTGGTGCGCGACGTCGTGTCGCTAGTCGGCCCGGCCTGCCGCCACGGCAAGATCGC
>DOEZ01000578.1 GCA_003532715.1 Planctomycetaceae bacterium | reverse complement strand
GCCAGCACCATGAACCCCGCGTTGTGACGCGTCCCCTGGTATCGGCGTTCCGGGTTGCCCAAGCCAACGATCAGTTTCATCGCTGGGCCTCCGCGCCCGATACGAAGGGCCAAACCGCGGCCATGTTACTTGTCGTCGCCCTCGTCTTCTTCCTTCTTGCCGCCGATTACCTCGGGCTCGGCCTCGCCGGCCTCGGCTCCCTCTTCCTCGACTACTTCGGCCGGGATGACGCACTGAACCACGACCGCCTCGGGACTGGCGAGCCACTTCGCTCCCTCGGGCAGGTCGAGATCGGCGACGGTAATGCTGCCGCCGACCTGCAAATGGTTCACGTTGGCCTTGATCCGGTCGGGCACGAGCGTCGCCTTGCATTCGACGTCGATCTCGTGCAACAAGTGTTCGAGAATGCCGCCTTCTTTCAAGCCGGGCGCCTCGCCGCGAAGCTCGATCGGCACCGTCACCTCGATGACTTCGTCGGCGCTAACCCGCGCAAAATCGACATGGACGATTTCCGTTCCCCACGTGTTCCACTGCAGTTCGCGAATCAGGGCGCTTTGCTTGACCGCGCCGTCCAACTCGACCACGTGGCTGCCGTGGCGGATAACCGCTTCCATGGCGTCGATGGCCACCGTCAGACTGACGGTCTCCTCGCCGTGTCCGTAGAGGATGGCGGGTAGCTTGCCGCTCTTTCGCAGGCGACGCGAGTTGTTCTTGCCACGCGTCGTGCGTGATTCAACCTGGAGTACTTCCGGCATGGATGTCCTCGATAGATGATTATGGTGTGCTCTGAAGCGTCGATATCATTTTCCGACGACAGAATCCCTCGCCGCGCGACGGATCGCCGACGAGAAAGGTCGTCCGATACTCGAACCAGCCGGGCCGTTCGTTGTCCCGGGCCAACCCCCAAGCGGGCATGGTACCTGGCGCGAATCTAGTTATTTTGCCTGAATCTTCGGCGATTTCAACCCCACATCTCGCGATTCTTGGCGACAAAAGGTTGGAACGCCGCAGAATTACCCCATTTTGTCCAGAATCGAGAAGCCACCCCCGGTTGAAGAGGGGGACGCCAGCATGTCAGGGATCCGCCAAGCGGCATCCGACCGGTTGCTGCTCATGATTCCAGCCCGGATCCCCTAAGTAGGGTTGGGTGATCGCAGCAAGACGTGTCGGAACCGCGAATTCCACGGCAAAACCTACTGCAATCGCCCGACCGTATCGGTGACACGTTTGGCAACAAGAACCAAGCAGCGGCAAGAAACACGCTTGCGGAAGTCCAACATGAGTTGAGACTTCCGCAAGCAGTCGTTGCGTGGGGTCATTCGGCCGGTGATAATCCGGACGACTAGATAGGGGGGGATGGGGCTTATTCCCCTTCGAGCTGCCGTCGATACTCGTCGCGCTCGCGTCGCGTGGCTTCCAGGTCGAACATCAAGTACTTCATGTCCAAACGCAGTTGGCTCAGGGCGTCCTGGACCAATTGCAGAATGCGACGCCGACGCCGGGTGCTGTCGACCACCCGCGCCAGAACCTGCTCGACGCGATCTCGATGCTCGACGGGCAGTTCACCGATGACGCTGACCAGGTCGATGATTTCCTTGGGCAGTTCGTCGGATTTGCGAACGGTGGAATGGGCGGGAACGGTCATGGTGGTCTCCTCAAGGCAATCTCTGCATGTCGCATCTTCGGGCGGGTGGCTGGCGCCCCGCAGCCGGCGACGTGCTGTTCGATAAGAGGATGGAAGCGAATCGGATGCCAATCGGGCGAGGCCAGGATGGCAAGCACTCGCAAATCCTTGCGGGACAAGCACTTGTGATTCATGGACGCGAACGGGCCGATTTGCGACCCGTCGCCAAATCGCAACGTTTGATCTGGATGCGTTTCGCAAATCCTGATACAAGCTCACTTTACGTGCGAGGCTCTCCGCGCGCCGCGTGCCGCTTTTCCGCCACACCGGACTCGCGATGCGTCGCGATTGGGCCACGCGACTCCAAAACGCAACTCAAACCGCTCGCCGACGTGAACCGTTTCACGTCTTCGCCAACGCCGGATCGGCATGGGCCGGGTGGAACGATGCCGGTTCGTAAGTCGTCCGGGTTTGCCGACGTCGGCTGCCCCGAGTCCTGTCAAAAAAATGGCCGAAACGGGTTCGATTCTGAAACTTGGCATCCTCGTGGCTGCGGTGGTGTCCGCGGTGGCCGCGGCATGCGCCGGCGCGCCGTGGTTGGAGAGTTTCGAGGGCCCGACACCTAGCTGGACGTTTGCCGACAGCGATATGCCCGAGCCGCTGCGCCGTCACGAGCGTGTCGGAAACATGGCTTTCGCGGGTCGCCAATCCGAGTACTTTCAGGTCGTGGGGCAAGGGGGCACGAGCGTTTTCGTTAGTCACGACGTCGGCCGGCCCGCAATCATTTCCGAGTTGGCCGCCGCTGTTTGGGTGAAGGCCGATCGGCCGGGCATTCGCATCTTTGCCCGCGTGGTCTTGCCGAGAACGCTCGATCCTCGCACCCAGACGCCCGTGCTGCTACGTCTGGAGGGAACCAGCTACACGCATGTGGGTCGCTGGCAGTTGCTCCAAATCGGAAATCTGCCCGAGTTGCTCAAACAGCGGATACGCGGTCTGCGATTGCAGTTGGGGCCGCAAGTTGACGGGCTAGAAGCTTACGTCGATCAGATCCACTTGAATCTGTACGGTGGACCGGGCACGACGCGTGTCTGGGTCGACGAACTGAGCCTGGTGGGATACGCCGATTCAAGGCCGGCATCGTCGTCGGCCGTGCCTCTCGATTCGCTGCCCGATCCTCGTTCGGCCGGGAACGGCGCGTCTTCTCCGACGGCGCGCGGCACGGCAGCCGGCGCGGCGCCGACGACGTCGAGCGTACCCGGTTTCGAGGTGTCGCCGGTTCAGCCGGCGCTCGGCGGCGCGTCGGTCGATCGGTCGCCTCGGTTTCAGCACGACGGATCGATCGAGGTGAACGATCGGCGCATATTGCCTCGCGCGATCCGCTATCAGGGCGAATCGTTGGCTCGGCTGAAGGAACTCGGGTTCAATACGATCTGGATTGCTCATCCGGCTCCGGCGGCCATGCTGGCCGAGGCGGCGCGTCTGGATTTGTATGTGATTTGTCCGCCTCCAGAGACGATTCGGACTTCGCCGGCGGATGATCCGCTCGCGCCGGTTGCGAAGATCGGCCCCGAGTACGATCCGGTTCTGGCATGGGACCTCGGCAGCGATCTTTCGGAGCAGCACGTCGCGCCGTTGCAGGAGCTTGCCAAGCGGCTGCGCGCGGCCGACGACGGCCGCAAACGGCCGTTGATTTGCCGTCCCGACTCGAACCTGCGCGAATTCAGCAATTTCGTCGACGTGCTCCTGGTCGGGCAATCGCCGTTGGCGACGAGTCTCGAATTGTACGACTATGCCAAGTGGATTCGGCACCGGTCGCTGTTGGCGCGGTCGGGCACCGCGATCTGGAGCACGGTGCAAACCGAGCCCTCGCCCGCGTTGTTGGACCAATGGTCCGTTGGGGGCTCGCGTTGGTCGCTTCCGCCGTCGGTCAACGTCGAGCAGATGCGGCTGATGGCGTACATGGCGGTCGCTTCGGGCAGTCGTGGCCTGCTGTTCGAGTCATCGCATTCGCTCGATGCGGCGGACCCCGAAACGCGCGCCCGCGCGGCCTCGGTCGAGTTGGTCAACCTCGAACTCGAGCTCACCCGGCCGTGGGTGTCGTCGGGGACCCTTTTGGGGACGGCTCGCTGTTCGCAGCCCGACCTGCTCGGGGCGGTTTTCGAGTATCGCTTCACGCGTCTGCTGGTGCCTCTTTGGGTCGGTCCCGGCGCGCAATACGTTCCCGGCCAGTCGGCCGCGCACGAGATGAAGTTCATTGCGTCGGGCGTCCCCGACACGAATCAGGCGTACGAGATCGTGCCGGGGGGACTGATGCGCCATGAACGCAACCGGGTGTCGGGGGGCATCGAGGTGACGTTGGGCGAGTTTTCGCTCTGCTCGCTGGTCCTGTTCGCCGAGGATCCGGAAATCGTGAAGGAAGTGACGCGGCAAGCCCGGGCGGTCGGCCCGCGGATGTCGCGATTGTATCGGCAATTGGCCTCGCGAAAGATGGAGATCGTCGAGGACGTCGACCGGCGGCTCGCGAATCGTGTGGGCCAGTGGAATACGTCCGATCATCTGACCTCGGCCCGAAAGTACCTTCAGTCGTCCGACGGAGCCTTCGCGGCGAAGAACGACCGCGACGCTTGTCTGAACGCCGACCGCGCCATGCGGCTGCTTCGGCTGGTCGAACGGTCGAATTGGGAGAAGGCCGTCCGGCCGCTCTCGTCGCCCATCGCCAGTCCGGCCACGGTCTGCTTCGCGACGATTCCCTGGCACTGGAGCTTGGCCGATCAGACTCGATCGTGGCGAGCCGGCCCGAATCTGATCGGTGGCGGGGATTTCGAATCGGTCGCCTCGGTGATGGCTGCGCGCTGGGGCCACTTCAAACATGCCGCGCCGAACGTCGCGTCGGACGGGGCGATCGAGGCGAAAGCGGCCCGTTCGGGCGTGGCTGGGCTGTGCCTCGTCAACCGACCCGACACGCCCGACAACTCGCCCACGCTTGTCGAAACGGCGCCGGTTTGGGTAACCAGCCCGGCCGCAATGGTCGAAGCGGGTTCGCTCGTTCGCATTCAGGGCTGGGTCCACATTCCGAAGCCTCTGACGGGCAGCGTCGACGGACTGAAGATCTTCGATTCGGCCGTCGGCGAGGCCCTGGCCGAGCGTGTCGGCGAAACCACGGGCTGGCAGCCGTTCACGCTCTATCGCTTCGCGCCGCGGTCGGGACCGATGGCCGTGACGTTCGCACTGTGCGGATTGGGCGAAGCTTGGGTCGACGACGTCGCGATTCAAGTGCTCGCGCCGCCAACCGGCGCCGCAATGCAACCGTTCGCCGGGCCCGCAGCGCGACCGGGCGTCGGCCCCCTGATGCGGCCGACCACCGGATTGACCCCGCCGCCGGGCGTCGGCGCCGGAGTCCAACCACCCGTCGGACCGGCGCGACGTTACTGACGCGGCCCTCATGGTGCTTGAATCGGTCCACCCAACGTCTTGATCCGATGGGATTTACGACGATCGCGCATCCCTGGATACAGAAATTCTGATCTGGCATTGGCCGCACAAAATCGGCATAATGGGGTGCTTCGGGCAGTTTTTGGAAACAGATCACGCCGACACGAGGCGGTCGGATTGCGGAAGGAGCGTTTCATGGTTCGTTTGGTGATGGGGGTCTTGCTGGTGGCTTGTGTTTTGGCGTTGCCGGCTCGCGCGGAGAACGAAGGGCTGGCTGAACTGGACCAGGCTCTCGAAACAAGGCTGTTGGCCACCCACCAGCGCGACGTTGGCAAAACCATCGACCTTTGTCGCGAGGCGCTCAAGAAGGGACTCGAGGAGACCCACGCCCGTTTTGCCAAGAGTCTGTTGGCGTCGTCGCTTCTCGAGCGAGCCGCGTTCGCGGCCAAGACGGTTTTCACGAAGCAATCGAGCGACCCGCTCTGGCCCAACTATCGCTCGTTGGCGCTAAAGGACCTCGAGGAAGCCGTTACGCATTGTCCCGAGTTGCCCGAAGCACTCGTGCTCATTGCGCGGTTGAACCTATTGGCCGACGGCGACCGCAAGCGGGCGGTCGAGGCGATCGGGGCGGCATTGAAGATCGAGGGTCTCGACAGTCCCGATCGCGCGAGTCTTCTGCTGATGGGCGCCGAAATCGAGGAGGACGACGCGAAGAAGCTCGCCATGCTCGACGAGGCCGTCGAGCTCGCTCCCGACGCCGCCGAGCCGTTGCGCGCTCGCGCGGCGGTCCATGCGGCAATGGGCAAAGAGGAATCGGCGGCAACCGACTTCGCCCAGGCGATCGCCTTGGACCCCGACGACCTCGACACCCATGAGAATCAGGCGCGGTTTCTGGCCGAGATGCGTCAATTCGATCGGGCGTTGGTGAGTCTCGACCGTGCCCGGGAGTTGGCGCCTCGGTCGGTCGTGCCGCTGACGATGCGAGCGCAGGTTCACGTTCAGATGGGCAATCTGGACGCGGCGTTGCACGACCTGAACCAGGCGCTGGCCTTACAGCCGGACCACCCGATCGTGCTTATGCTGCGGGCGAGCCTGTACCACGAGACGCAGAAGCCCGACGCGGCCCTGGCCGACCTGGACCGGGTGTTGCGGCGCGAGCCGGACTTCGCCCAGGCGCGGCGGCTTCGGTGGATCGTGTTGATGGACGAGGGCAAGCTGGACGAGGTGGTCGAGGAGATGGAGGCACAGCTCAAGAAGACGCCCGACGACGAGACGATACTCATCCAAATGGCCATGCTTTGCACGGCGCGCCGGCAGCCGCAGAAAGCGATCGACATCTACACGTCGATTCTGGCGAAAACGCCCGACAACACCGAAGCCCTCGAGGGCCGCGCGAATGCGATGTTGGGCATTGGAAAGCACGCCGAGGCGATCGCCGATTTCGAGAGGGCGTTGAAACTGGCCGAACCCGACTCGGGCACACTGAATAACCTCGCCTGGGTTCTAGCCACGTCGCCCGACGACGGGCTGCGCGACGGCCGCCGCGCCGTCGAATTGGCCGTGAAGGCTTGCGAACTCACTCAATATCGTCAGGCGCACATCGTAAGCACGCTGGCGGCGGCCTACGCCGAATCGGGGGACTTCGAAAAGGCCGTTACCTGGTCGAAGAAGGCGATTGAAATCGACAAAATGGACGAAGCGAAGGACGACGAACAGGACGACGAACAGGACGACGTTCACGAAGNNGGGCAAGCCCTGGCGGGAACGTCTCAGCGAGGGGCTCGAGCCCGGGCCCGAGAAGCAAACGAATTCGCCCTGACCAAGGAGGCGTCATGTTCGGTTGGTCGCGCAGGAAGAAGCAGAGAGTCCGCGCCCGGCGTCGCGATGGATCGCAAGGCGTCGCCACCCGGTACGTGGACATGTGGGCGTTTCTCAACCTGCATCCCACGAACATCGACTTGCTCCAGCAACTCAAGTCGGCCGACGACCGCCAATTCGGGGCGAACATGGACGTGTGCGGGTCGATCTCGACCAAGAACGGTGAAACATCGGCGTGGGAAAAAACGCACGTGGTCGGGATTCGTCACGACGCCTGGCGTTCGGCCGATCACCGCCGCCTTGTGATGAAGACGTTCAAGAACACTGGCGAACGGATTCGTTGGACCGGCACGATCGAGGAAATCACGACTCGCGAGGTTCACAATTCCATCGGTTCGCGCCGCGCCGTGCTGACCCTGGCCGTCCTCCTGCCGGGGTACGACTACATCATCCACGTTCAACAGAACCACCGGACGTTCCGCATTCCGTCGTTCTTCACGTTCTGCTTCTACGACGAGGACGAGCGCCGCGTCTGGTACATCAACATCAAGCGCAAGTGGATCTCGATCGGCGCCGATTTCGTGATCGAGTCGGGCGGCAAGAAGATCGGCGAAATCGACGGGAAGTTGATCGGCTTCGGCTACAACGCCTACATTCACGTTGATGAGCCCACGCTCGCCAAGAATGGCCGGTTTCTCGAATTGCTCACACTCTTCACGACCACGGTCGGCTACCATCGGGCCGTCCGCCGCAACATCCGTCACCGCGTCCGCGCGATTACTTCGGACGAACCGGCCTCGTACGTCGTCGAGGACGAGGAGTTCTGGCTCATGAAGAACCCTCGCCGCCGTGCCGCGTGAACCGCGATTGCCGCGAATCGCGGATTATTCGCGAAACGCACACGAACCCGAAGCGTAAGCGAGAGGTGCGTAACGAGTTGTCGTCAACGGCGACGTCGCCCACCCGTTACTAATCGACAGGGTGAATCGAGCGTGACGAGTCCCACCGAAGTGGGGCTATTCTCGAAACGGCCAAAGAATGTTGTACAATAGAGGGGTAGCCTGTTCGTGTTTACTCTTTTTTTAGGTTTCAGCAACAGCCGTGCCTCTCTACGAATACCAAGCCATCGAAAACGGGTGTGAGCATTGCCGCGACGTGTTCGAGGTGCTTCAGTCAATCAACGACGCGCCCCTGGAAAAATGTCCCGAGTGCGGCGCGCCTTGCCGTCGCCTTTTCTCGTCGTTTTCCTCGATCAAGAGCACCCGCGACATGCTCAGCGCGAAGAACCTGTCGCGTTGCGGGCTGACGCAATACAAGAAGGCGGGCGGCGGCTATTACGAGAAGACCGCTGGCGAAGGCCCCTCGGTCATCAACCGGGACGCATGAACGGCCTGGCGGCGATTCACGCGTCATCGCTCCACCCTACATGTTGGTGGACACTCGGTGTTAACGCTCCGCCGTGTCGATCGGCAACGGATAGAGCAACGCCGAGCGGTCTTTGAGTCTTTTGTTTTCCGTGAACTTGCCGAGCATCGCCAGGTATTCCGGCTTCTTGTAGACTCGAAAACCGCAACGCAACAGTGGCAACAGGCGGTCGATCGGACGCGATTTCGAGATCTCTTCGTGCGGCCACGTCTTCTCCAGGTCGGCATAGGGGGCGACGTAGTCCAAGGCCGCCTGAAGGGCCGGTTTGCCCTCGACCTCGACGCGCCAAAGATCAACGTCCACGTGCTCGCCAAGGCGGGCGAGACAGAACATGCCGTCGAGGTTGGCCAGACTGTAGCCGAAAGACTTGGTGCGCACCAATTCATGCTCCTGCCGTCCGTCCGGGCTGATTTGACGCAAAACGCGGTTCTTCCTCGCCGACTCGATCGTACCCTTCGCCGTTTCCCGATCGCCCACGAAAAGGGCAAAGCACGCGACCTGGGCATCGTACCAGGTTCCGTGATTGTTGCGCGTACGACTTTCGTCGATGCCGTGTTGGCTTGTTTGCAGCCAATGGAGATAGTCGCCGAACCAGTTCTTCAATGCCGCGTGGTCCTCGTTGGACCAAGACTTTGAACCTTCGAGCAGGATGGCGGCGTCGACCACCTTCACCAGGCATACTGTGTCGATGATTCCGTATCCTCGTCCCTCAACCCGCCCGGGAATGGCCTGGCCGAACTGGAGATGCGGATTCATCCGGGTTTCGGGATCGAGAAACCAGGCTCGCAACAAGATCGCCGCGCGCGTTGCGTATTTCTCCTTGCCGGTGAAGTAGTAGGCCAAGGCAAGCGTATCGGCCGCTTGTACCATGTCGCCCATGCGCGAACGGTCCGATCCTTTATTCCCACTCTCCGGGTTGCCCAGGCCGTCGCGTCGAACGTAGGGCAGGCCGTCCGGAGTCTCGGGGTTGGGCCACCAATAAGGTCCGAAACTCATGTAGTCGTGCTTGTCGCCGCTCGGAGGCAACACGGCGTTGTCGGTCACGCTGAACGGCCCGGCCTTTAGCGCCGCGTCTGCGTCGCGAATCAGCCTCGCCAGGGCGGCGCGTGGCGCCGCATCGTCGTCGGCCAGCGAGGCTCGCGTTTGCGCGAGGAGTTTGCCGTCGAGACGGATAGTCTCGGGAGGACGCGCCGAGGCAAGGCCGCGGCCCTCACCATGGCACACATCAAGCGTCAGCATCAGCGATAGGACGAGACCAAGGGCCAGACTTCTTTTCACGTCGTCACCTCACATTCAATGTCATGCGATTCGATTTGCCCCGACGATCCCCGATTACACAGTCTTCCTCAACTCGCCGGGGAACAGCGCGGCTCGCGGTGGACTCCAGCGTCAGCCGGCTCAGCTTTCGCCCCGTGCTCGACAACGGATAATCGGCCAAATCGCTCGGCCGAACCCATTGCATGGCCTGTTCGGCGAGCGTCTTCAGCCGGCCGGAAACGCGAGTCGTTTCATGGCATTCGAGCGTGATTTTGTATCGCGTCACGCCGTGTTTGATCGTTCTTAGGCACTCGCCCAGTTCGACCGTAAGCCCCGTCTGTTTGCGAACCTTCTCGACCAGTTCGTCGCGCCGGAGCAATTCGTTTTCGGCCATGAGTTCGTGCCGGGGGAAATCCCACAGCCCGGCCCAGCGACCTCCGTCGGGACACCGGACCAGCAGCACGCGGCCTTGCCGACGGATCAGGACGGCCGCCTCGCGACGGTACTCGAAGTTCGGCTTCGTCGCGGGCAGTGGAATGCGAGTCTCCACGCCTCGCCGTCGCGCCTCGCAGAGCGATTCGACCGGACAGGCGGAGCACCGCGGCGTACCGTTGCGGCAGACCTCGCTGCCCAACTCCATGAGCGACTGGTTGAACAGTCCGGGCTCGCGCGGCGGCAGAACCCACTCGGCCATGGCCCAAAGGAGCGTTTGGCCTTCCTTGGCTCGCGGCGGCCCGCCGTAGGCCAACAACCGACAAAACAGCCGAATGGTGTTTGCTTCGAGTATCGGCTCGCGCGCGTCCAGCGCAATCGACAGAATCGCCCCGGCCGTGTAGCGGCCGACGCCGGGCAAATCGCGAACCGAGTCGCGATCGCGAGGGAATCGGCCGCCGTGCTCTTCGACGATCCGCCGGGCGGCCTCGTGCATTTGCCGCGCGCGGCGATAATAGCCCAGCCCTTCCCAAAGCCGCAAAACGCGCGATTCGTCGGCCCGCGCCAACGCCTCGACGGTCGGAAAGGCGTCAATGAACCGCCCGAAATAGGGTTTGACCGTCGCCACCTGAGTCTGCTGGAGCATGATCTCGCTGACCCAAACGCGGTACGGATCGCGAGAACGCCGCCAGGGCAGATCGCGCGCATTGCCCTCGTACCACGAGCGCAAACGACGGCGAAAGCGTGTTCGCCAGGATGCGTCGGGCAAAGGCAGGCGGGCGTCGCGGGGCGGCATGGTGGGCGGTGCTTCGTCGGAGGGCACGTCGGAAAGGCTTGCGGCAAGCCTCCGACGCGGAATCCAGAACATCAAGTATAACCGACGGAGCCTTGTCTGCCGACCGTCCCAGCGAGGGGGGCCTGGACGGCCGTCCTAATGCCTGGTACCGTGCCTTTTGTGCCTTTCGCACGGTTCGGTAGGGTGGCTCGATCGCAGCGAGCCTTGGCGGAAAGGTCCGGTAGGGTCGGGCGATTGCAGCGAGCCTTGGCGGAAAAGCGTGCATTCCACGGAAAAAACTCGCTGCAATCGCCCCACCCTACGTATCGCGCCGCCTTCCGCAACAGGGAACAAGGAGCCTCGGTTGAACGCCAAACGCCACACGCCCCAAAAGAAGACGTCCCACAAGAAGGTGCCTCGCAAGAAGGTGCCTCGCAAGAGTTCGCCCGCGTCGACCGATCGGGTTACGATTCGCCGGGTCCGCTCGGGCGACACATTCGAGTTGGTCTATCCGCGCTCGGTGTTGATGCGAGCCGAAGACATGGACGAGGTGCGCGCGATGCTCAAGGCCGGCGAGCTGGACGTGGCCGAAGACGAACTTCGCTGGTTGGTCGGCGGCTGCGAAGCATTGCTCGAAGGACACAAGCTGCTGGGCGACCTTGCCGCCGGGCGCGAGGACTGGGAGCTTGCCCGGGTCCATTACGCTTATGCCTACGAGTTGGGCGCGGAGGCGGCGAAGAAAGGAGGACTGCGAGGCACGTTACCTTACAACCGACCGAATAATCGGGCATTGCACGAAGCGGGCCGAGGGTTGGTCAACGCCTTGCGAGCGTTGAACCAACCACAACTCGCCGAGCAGGTCGCCAAACAACTTCTCGCGTGGGATCCAACCTCGGCCCAAGCCGATCATTCACCAGCCCACACTAGCCCAGCCCATACTAGCCCGAAGCGCAAGCGAGGGTCCTTTCGGCGGCCGTGACGATGCGTTCGCGGTCGGGTTCTCGCCCATACTAGCGAGCCGTCGTTGTTTCTTCCTCTATTTCCGTCAACGCCTCGATTATCTCGTCTTCCGCGGCGCGGTGTCTCTTCAGGACATCTCTTAACGTGGGTACGGCATTCCGCGCCCTTGGGCCATACGACTTCAATCGCTGAATGATGGCCGACGCAACCTCGGGATCCGCACTCGGTTGGCTCAGTTTCTCGCGGAAGACGTCAACAGCAACGTCGACGGAGGCGACCTTTGCGATCAGAGCGATCGCTCGAAGCTGAATATGGGCGATCGTACTCTGATCGCCGCGCTTGCTCGCCGCGAGAAGAAGGTGGCGAAGCTCTGGAATCGCTTGCCGGGCCAGATCGTCCTGAGAGTCGAGCGCCTTGACGGCGGACTCCAGGAGTGCTGGTTCATCGGAGTAGAGTTCCGATTTGGCAATCTTCACAATTTGCGGATCGAGCACGCCGAAGTTGGCAAACGCCGACAGATACATGGCGCGCGCGATCATCTCTTTCTCGCGAGGGTACATTTCGAGCATCACCGGCAGCGCGGCCTTCGCCAATCGGCCCGCGTCGGCAATGGCCATGGCTGCCTTGGTCCGTCTCTTGACCGACGCGTCGCGTGGCAGTTCCCCAATGTCATCCACCACATGCTCATCCTCATCGGTCGATAGCTCGTCGAGCAACATCCGCAGCGCCTCGTCGTCCCCTTCTCCTATCAGGATAACGGCACGTGCAGCCGCAATTCGCGTAAGCGGATCGTCATCGTCGCGAAGCATCGAAACGAGCTTCGGCAGGGCGGCCTTCGCGGAAGGCCCAATGTCGCCGAGAGCGTTCACGCCGAAATATCGAACGGGCTGCAAATTGAAGGGAGCACCGACCCACGTGATTTCATCGCTTGACTCGTCGTCCAAGGTCGAAATAATGTCGGCAACCGCCGCGGCGGCCTTCTCACCATAAAGACTCAGGTGGGAAACGGCACTGGCCCGAGTTTGCGGATCCTTGCTGGTTACGCCCCTTCTCAAGTACTCAAGGCTCGCCGGGGAATGCCATCGTCCGAGCAGGCCGCAAGCATAAACGCGCGCGGTCGGCTCCGTATCATGGGCGAGGATATGCCCGATGGCGTCAACAAGAGCATCGGGCGGTTTCTGAATGGGCTTCCCTCGACTCAGTTCGTTCAGAGCTTGGCACCGAACAGTGGCGTCGTCGCTCCGCAATCGATTCAATAGGCCCGGGACATCGAGCGGTGGAGGCAGAGACTCGTCTTCTGTGTCGGCCGCCGATGCCGCCTGCATGAGGATGATACCATGCGAGGCAATGCTTTCGTAGCCGCCGAGCATCGCCGCTAGTAAGAACAGATGGCTTATCGTTTTCATATCCCACTCCATGGCCGCTCGATTTCAAAAAGAGCTAGTTTTTCTCGAGTCTAGCAAGAGGCTCCCACGGAACTGTCGCTTCGGGAAATTCGTCACATCCTGATTGCTGGTATTCCTTACAGACCCATTTACAGCTCACACATTTGCCCACTTCTTGGCACTTACGCCACGCGTCGCTGTACTTCTTGTGGACTACACTGCACGACACGCTGTAGGCAGTACCTTCCCTTCTCTTGCACTCGTCACACATCTCTTTCTTCTGATCATCAGTCCAACTGTCGTCGACGGTTGGTGGCTTTGCCACCGGGTCTGTCCCTGTGAAGGGTGGATGATGTCTTCTCGGGCATCGTTCGCCCAATGCGGAGCAAAATTGCCGCACATGAACCAATTCGTGCAGAAGCAGCGCAGCGAGTGTTTGTTCGTTCTTGATCTCGTTCTTGTTCAGGCAAACATGAATGTAGCTGTCGCTTATGAAGGTCAAACCATCAAACCCTCCGCACTGGTCGGCAAAATAGATGTTCAGAGGGCAGAATCGCGCCTCCTCCACGAAGAAGTTGTCACTATAGCGATCAAGAATCTGATCGAGCGATTGTTCCGGGTCAAATGGTGCGCCATCGCCCTTCTTCAATCCCAAAGCGTCAGTCAATTGATTCGGTCGCCCTCCGACATACTCATAGAGATTCCCGGGACTTCCCTCATAGCCTATCGGATCCCGCGAAACAAACCTGCCCAGACTCGGGTTGTAGTAGGCCGAGGCCGACTCGGCGATACACACGGCCACGACGAATGACAGACCCAGCACGCATGCGCGACATTTCATGGAACCGACCCTTTCAAGAAAGACTCGCGTTGCCACTCATGGTCCAGCCCGACCCATCCGGTGAAAGGCGATCGACCAAGCAAGCGGTTATATTTCCCAATCCGCTAATCCGGTGGTTTGCGAAAACTAGAAGCTGCGTCCCCGTTCGATTCTCCGCTTTCCGTTCCGTTGCTGTCATTATTCTGGGAATTTCGAGATTCAGAGCCTTGACTCAAAGGTGGTGATGTTATCGGTCTTGGAACTAAAAGACCTCGGCATTTGGCAACGACTGCCGAAGTTCTTCTTTGCCTTTCGGAGTAACAAGAGTACCGGAGAGCCCGATACTCCCGAGTTTGGTCAGTCCACGAAGATACACCAAGCCGGCGTCCGTGATTTCGGTGTCGTATAGCCAGAGTTTTCTGAGGTCTTTCAGTCCCGCGAGATTCTCCAATCCCGGATCCATGATCTTCGTGCGATCCAGAGCCAAAGTGTTTAGATTCTTCAACTCCCTGAGATGCACCAGTCCCGCATCGGTGATTTGTGTTTCCGAGAGAATCAGGATTTGCATGTTGCGTAATCCTCGGAGATGCGCCAATCCTGCATCAGTGATCTGTGTCCCTTGGAGCGACAGCACTCGGAGCTCATGCATCTCTTGAAGGTGTGCCAGCCCTGCATCGGTAATCTGTGTGTCGTCGAGCCACAACACATCAAGGGACT
>DOEZ01000518.1 GCA_003532715.1 Planctomycetaceae bacterium | reverse complement strand
TGGTTTTGCTCCGCCGTTGACACTTCGCTGCGATCGGTGAATCGCCCCGTCTTTTCGAACCAGTCGTGGAAGATGTCCTCGACCTTGGCGTTCTCCAGGAACTCCTTCAGGAAGACGTACATCTCCAGGGCCTCGAACTGCGGCTGGCGCAAGAAGGCCTTCGGATTGCGGTCCGGGTCGTTGAAGTCGAGGATCCTGCGGGTCAGCTCCTTGTAGTGCCTTCGGATGGCGCCGCGATTGCCACGGTAAAACTCCCAGAGAAAGCGGAAGAAGGCGAAGTCGAGCGAGGCGCTCTTTGCCCGTGCGCGCCTAGCCATTGCCGAGGCCCCCTTCCCACGATTCCGACAGCAGGTCGGTAATCTTGACGCGGATCGTCCCGGCATCGACGGGAACCGGGTAACGCCCTTGAACCAGCTCATTCTTGTCGGGGACATCCACCACGGCTGGTTGCAGCACGGCGCCGTCGTAGTTCCAGTCGATCAGGACGCTCTCGACCAATTCACGCCAGTCTTCCACCGCTTCCTTCTGAAGGGACAGTTTTTGCAGGAGATTCATGGGGTAGAAGCGTTCAATGACGAGCTCGCCCTTCTTCACGGTCACCTTGGCTTCCGAATCACGCCTGAACTCGAGATTGGCCTTGTCGCGCAGAATGTCGACCACCTGCACGTCGATCCGGTAGGGCTCTACAGCTTTCTGAAGCTGGGCCTTGAGGTCGGGCTCGTGGCCCATGCAGACGAGCAGGATCTTTTCGACCGGCCGGGTCAGGCTCTCGTTCCGGCGCCGATCCCAGGCCTTGTAGTCGAATCCCGCAATCAGTTCGTTGAGGTCGGCGCGCGTGGCGATCCGGTTGACCGGCATGATCTTCACCATGCGGCCGTCCTTCTCGCCGTCGAAGACCGTCGCCATCTCGAGCTTCTGGATTTCCAGGGCCTCGATCAACAGGTCTTTGGCCTGAGCCGGATTCCGGAAGATGTCGTAGTGATTGACGTTGTAGACCTCAAAGCCGGTGTAGCAATTGACCGTCGTATCAAGCTTCTTTTTGCTCAGATCCGCGGCCGTCTTGACTAGGCGCTTCGTGGTTGTTTGGATTGCACCAAGATTAATATCCGCACCAATGAAACGTCGGCCGAGTTTCATGGAGACGACTTGCGTGGTGCCAGACCCCATGAAGCAGTCAAGAACCAGTTCACCCGGATTCGTGCATGATCTTATGATCCTGTCGATAAGTTTTTCAGGTTTTTGTGTCGGATATCCAGTCCTCTCGGATCCTACACCCGCGATAATAGATATATCCCATACATCTCTTCTCGGCATGCCTTTGGTATCCAGATCAGAGGTTATCTTCCTTGTTCCGCTCTCTTCATCGAGAATCTGAGTTTTTCCGCCGAATCTTTTCATGTAGCTCTCTGACGCTTCCTCGTACTCCTTGTTGAAGACGCGGTCGCTGTTTCTGTTTTTCGCATACCACAACAGGTTGTCATGCATTTCTTGGAAGTTTTTTGAATTACTTGGCCAACGCCTGTAACTCCAAATAATTTCGTTTAGAAAATTGCTTTCACCGAAAACTTCATCCATGACACATCGGAGATGGTGAACCTTGTGTGGATCGCAATGCAATGTCAATGTCCCGGTGTCGGAAAGCAGTTCTCTCATAATGGATATTCTTTCGTATATGAATTGCAGAAAAGCATCATTCATCCACATATCCGAATACTGCTTCTCTTCAAATGAACTAGAGTCGCTATTGTGTTTTTGTCCATTACTTTTTATTTTTTTCGTGTATACAGCCTTTGAGTCAAATGGTGGATCAATGTAAATTAGATCGAATTTTCCGCGAAATTTTTTCAATAGATGGCTCATCACCTGAAGGTTGTCCCCCCAAAAGATCTTGTTGCGCCACCCATCCAATTCCTCACCATGCACTTCCTTGAGTTGCGCCGGGTAGTACTGCGTCGACGTGTAAGGGCGCTTGCCGAGCCAATTGAGCATTGGATAGCCCTTGATCGGCTCAAACTCGTAGCGTTCCACCGTGGTGCTCTCGGCTGCCGGTTCGGACAGGACGAGGGTGCTCTGGGAGGCGGGCTTATCATTCATGGCGGGAACGGTTCCTAACACTGATTGGTAAGAAACGGCCTGGGGATGTGACGCCTTGGGAGTTCGTCGGGACTGACCAGTATCCTTTGACGGCGGCTTGTCGAGCAAGCGATTGATCAGCCCATTCTTGCGCCCTTTCGGATCGATGCCCACGGCTTCGCAAACCTGCTTGACCTCGCGCTCCGTCATGCGGGCGAGCAGGTGTTCAGGCTTGCACCGTCGGGCGGTGGCGACGGCCTCCTCCAGGTCGACCCGTTTTCGCCGATCGGCAACGTCAAGCTCCAGATCGTCGGCGACCTGACGCAGGAGTGCGGTGGCCGCCACGTCGACGATGCATCTCTTGAATCCCCTCATCGGGCCTCCCTGAACTTCCAGTTCTTGTTGTCGCAGTAGGCGCGGATGTCACAGTCGGCACAGAGGCGGGCCGGTCGCTCGGGGATCCGGTAGTCTTTGCGTTCGATGCGTGAGACGATCTCGTCGAACCGCGCAATGGTCCTCCCAATGGCCCGATCGTCCTTGCTGAAGCTGACGTAGGGATTGCCCCCGTCCTCGCCGGTGTAATAGAGGTGCATGCGACTGACCTTGTGGCCGGTCCGTTCCTCGACAAGATGGGCATAGACCTCGAGCTGGTGCTGATACTGTTTGAGGCGAGCGCGGTCCCTCTCCATGTCCGGCTTCTTCTCGGACTTGAAGTCAACGATCTCGACGGTGTCGTGCTCGCCGCGGACGAGGTCGACATTGCCCCTGAGAATATACCGGTCCTTGACCAGTGAAATTTCGACCTCGGCCTCCCGGATCCGATCCCAGCGCCCCTTCTCGCGCTCGTAATAGCGCAAGACATGACTCAACGCGGCCTGTTGCGAACTTGGCGCCAGATAGACCCGTTCCTTTTTCGAGAGCAGGGCATAGTTGGTGGAGAACCAGCCTTCTATCGCCCTTGGGTTGATCGTCCGCTCCTCGCCACGCAACACGGCCTTATGAATGTCCTCGATCGTCTGATGCACGAGCGAGCCGAACAGCATGGGGCTGACGCGAATCGGGGAGAACTCGAGATCCTTGAAAAAGCGGTACTGTTCGGCGCAGTTCTCGAAGACGGCGATGTGGGAGGTGAACGAGTATTCCCGCTTGAGATTGATCTCCTTGACCGCTTCGAACGTCAGAAGCCCAAACTTGACGGCCGGATCACGCCAATCCGGCAGGTCATAGAAGACCTCTGCGAAATACTTCGATGGCGATCTCGCCAAGCCCCGTCCCTCGCGCTCCTGCGCGGCCAGGACCAGAAGGTTCTGCGCCCTGGAAAAGGCCGTGTAAAAGAGACGCCAGAAATCGAAAGACTTGATTCTTTCGGCTGGTTCGAACTGCGGCTTGGAGAGATAGCCGCCGGTTTCCAGGAGCTCATCAAGTTCGGTGTACTGCTTGCGCGGGACGGCCTCCAGCGAGCCACACACCACAATGGGGAATTCCAGGCCTTTGGATTGGTGGATTGTCAGGAACGACACGCACCCTTTCGGCGCGTAGTCCGAATCGTCCTCGTATTCCTCGATGCCGCCGTCGTAGAGAAAGCGGAAGAACTGATTGAACAGGTCCCTGACGTTTTTCTCAACGTAGTCGGTAGTGAGAACGCTGATGAAATGGAGATACTCGAACTTGGCGAGCAGCGTCGAGAACGTCGCGAGGTTGCGTGCAGCCCGTCCCTTGTCGACCCCCCGCAGCACATCCTCCTCAAGAAACCGAGCAAACAAGGGGAATTGGAGGATCTGATAAAAGAGGCCAGAAAAGGCATAGTCCGCGTTCCGGGGCAGCAGCAGATGACGCTTGGCCAGAGGCCGCGCCCACTCGAGCAGACGCTTGTTCTCCGGCTTGCGCAGCTCGTCGACGAATGCCTTGAAACACTGGTTGTCGTAGTAGTCCCAGATCTCCAAATGAACGCCTTCCACCCATTGACGCACCTTCGGGAACTGGGGGAAGAGGAAGATCAGCGCACCGATCATCAGGCGCACCTCCTCCCTCTCGAAGAACATATTGGAGCGCGGCGAATAGACGGGGATGCCCTTACTCTCGAGGAAGCGCGCGAGCGCCACGACGCGGTTGTTCCTAACCGAACGGAACAGGAAGGCGACTTGGTTCCAGTCCCCCAGCTTCTTGCTTTGCCTGAGCTTGTTCAGGAAGCGAAGCACTTCGCCATGCCACTTGGTGGTTTCATCCCGCTTATCGGACGCCGCAAGCCGCAGAACCGTGGGCGTCTTTGGGAAGGTCGCCTTGCGCGGCACGATGCTCTTCGCAAACCGGAAGACCTGGCCATCCTGCGTCCAGTCAAGCCCCTCCATCCACCCGTTGTAGAAGCGGATGATGTCAGGATGGGAGCGGTAGTTGGTCGAAAGCGTCACCTGTTTGCAGATGCCCCTCTTGAAGAGGGACGGGAACTCCAGAATGTTCCGGATGGTGGCGCCACGAAAGCGATACAGCCCCTGATCATCGTCGCCGACAACGCAAAGGTTGCCCCTCTTCCCCGCCAAGAGAAGAAGGATCCGTTCCTGGACGGTGTTCGTGTCCTGATACTCATCCACCATCAGGTAGGACAGCCGCTGGCGGAGCTGTTTCAAGACATCGGGACGGCGCTCAAGAAGGCGCAATGTCTCAAGCTGGATGCCGGAAAAATCGAGGCTGTTGTTTTCGTCCAGCAACTCCTGATATCGGCGGAAGCAAGCGGCCAAGGCGCGCACCTCGGGCTCCTTCGCCTTCGACAGCCCATCGACGTCGAGCGCCTCTTCGCTGACCTTGTTGAGCCATTTCGCGAGTTCCGCCGACTGCGCCCATCGACCCCTCTGGTCGTCGCCCATCACCAACTGAGCGTCGGACAGGGTCCGAAACTCATTGATCTTCTGATAGAGAAAGTACTGTTGGTCGAATTGATCGAACAGCGTGAAGCTGCGCTTGAGGCGCGTGAACTCCCTGTGGTCTTCGAGTATCCGCAAGCAAACGGAATGGAACGTGCCAAGGTACATCTCGTTCAAATTGAACTTGATGCCCAGGTCCGCCAGACGG